>CANHMG010000032.1 GCA_947461795.1 Flavobacteriaceae bacterium
ATTAATAACCATAGATCCTCAACCAATAACTTTAACTCCTGCAATTATAGATGGTGTTATCTGTGTAGATCAAGCAACAGGAATTCCATTTCAAACTCACATTTTAAACACAGGATTAAATCTTGCAACACACAGTTTTATATGGAAACTCGACAATGGATTACTACCTTTTACAGGTAGTTCAATAGAAGCTACTCTACCTGGAATCTATACTGTCGTTGCCACCAATATAGCTACTGGTTGTGACTCTCAAGTAGCAACAGCTATTGTTTCTGCTTCTTTCCCTGGGCTCGGAATTAGTACTCAAGTTGTAAACCAATTTAGCAATGATGCTGGCATTATAGTAACAGTAAGTACTGGAACTGGTCCTTATCTTTATCAATTGGATAACGGTTCATTTCAACAAAGCAATGTCTTTTCCTCTGTTCCTCCTGGAACTCATGTTATTTATGTCAAAGATGAATATGGATGTACCTATTTAACTACCGAGGTTACCGTATTGGGTTATATGAATTTCTTTACGCCTAATGACGACACCTATAACGATACCTGGAAAGTTATTGGATTAGAAAGTCAACCTAACGCAATCATTCATATTTTTGATCGATACGGAAAATATATCAAACAAATTAGTGCTAATGGAGAGGGTTGGGACGGGACTTTAAACAATCGACCATTACCTTCTACCGATTATTGGTTTACAGTAGACTATACTGAAAACGGACAATCAAAAGAATTTAAAAGTCATTTCTCTTTGGTACGATAAATTTAATACTACTTCTTAAATACAAATAGGAATTTATTTGTGAGTGATTTCAATAAAAAACAAATCAACTTTCATTAAAATTCCTATTTTTGTTTTCGAAAACAATAATTCAACTATTCTATGCTTATTATCGGAATTGCAGGCGGAACTGGCAGCGGAAAAACTACCGTTGTGCATCAAATCATGAACGAATTGCCCCAAACAGAGGTGGGCATTATATCCCAAGATTCCTATTATAAAGACAATTCCAATTTGAGTTTTGATGAACGGGCTTTAATTAATTTTGATCATCCTCGCGCCATCGACTTCGATTTGCTAGTACAACATCTTCAAGAATTGAAAGAAGGAAATACGATCGATCAACCCGTATATTCCTTTGTTACTCACAACCGAACCGACGATACTGTTTTTACCCATCCTAGAAAAGTAATGATAGTCGAAGGAATTTTAATCCTCGCTCATCCAGAATTAAGAGACCTTTTCGATGTTAAAATATTCGTACATGCCGATTCCGATGAAAGATTAATCCGACGCCTCAAACGCGATATTGCCGAACGTGGCCGTGATATGGATGAAGTCCTCAATCGTTACCAAACCACACTAAAACCCATGCACCAACAATTTATCGAACCCACCAAAGCCTTTGCCGACATTATCATCCCGAATGACAAATACAACACCGTGGCCATCGATGTGGTTCGCGCCGTAATAAATCAAAGATTATCCTAAAAAAATTGTACATTTATGCTGCTTTTTTAGGAGCTAAATCCAGCTTTCGCCTTTATCTTTTTTTAGGATATACCATACGCTACGCTTCTGGTAAATCCCAAAAAAAGGATGCCGGCTCTATCTGGGCTAAAAAACTCATCACCAATGGAACAATCGTATAAAGACAAACCCTGGTTCAAATTCATAAGCAACAAATACGTTTGGGTGTTGTTGTTTTTTGGTGCTTGGATGTTGTTTTTAGACAATTATTCCTACTTCGACCATCGGGTTTTAAATCAAGAAATCGAAGAACTCGAAGCCAACAAAAAATACTACCAAGACGAAATCAAAAAAGATCAGGAAAATGTCAAACTCCTCAAAAACCCAGATCAAATAGAAAAATTCGCTCGAGAGAAATACTATATGAAACGCGATAGTGAAGATATTTATATCGTAGAATACGAAGGCGACACTATTAAGAAGCAATAGAAGAAAGAACCAAGAACCAAGAAAAACCAGCACCATGAAACTCTTCGACGAATTCGAACCCGTTTCCTCCAAACAATGGAAACAACAAATTCAATTTGATTTGAAAGGTGCCGACTATAATGATACCGTAGTTTGGAAATCTCCCGAAGATATTCAAGTAAAACCTTTTTATCATTACGACGAATCTAGTCCTATTTCTGGACTAAATACAAAAGCAACCGAATTCAAAATTGGGCAGTCCATTTTTGTTCATGATGTAGAAAAATCCATAACCAATGCGTTAGATAGCATTCAACGTGGAGCTGAAAGTTTAATCTTTTCTATAGAAAATGAAAAAATCGATGTTGAAAAACTCCTCAACAGTCTTCCTTTAGAGAAAATAACAGTCCACTTTCATTTGCAGTTCCTCTCTATCGATTTCGTAACTAAAATTGAAAAAATAGCGCAATCCAAAAACACTTCAATCTATTGTAATCTCGATCCAATCGGACATTTAGCACGCGAAGGCAATTGGTTTGCAACTCCTGATAAAGACAACTTCGAAACCTTAGAGAAACTATCCAAATCCTCATGCGTTAGCAGTATAATTAGTATTGATGCGAGTTTGTATCAAAATGCTGGAGCGACAATGGTGCAACAATTGGCCTATGCTTTGGGACATGCTACAGAATATTTTAATATCATTTCATCTATAAATCAACCCTTTGTTTTTCAAATGTCAGTCGGAAGTAATTACTTTTTTGAAATTGCAAAATTGAGAGCTTTACGATTGCTTTTTACTAGCATTGCGAAAGAATTTGGACATACTCATGATTGTCACATTGCCGTTTCTCCAACCAAAAGAAACAAAACGATTTACGATTACAATGTCAATATGTTGCGTACTACATCCGAATGTATGAGTGCCATTTTTGGTGGAGCCAATACCATTACCAATCTACCTTATGATGTTTTGTACCATAAGGACAATGAATTTGGTAGTCGAATTTCACGCAATCAACTATTAATTCTTAAAAAAGAAAGCTATTTCGATAAAGTCGATAATCCAGCCGATGGAAGTTATTATATTGAAAGCCTCACCCAACAACTCGCGGAGAAAGCCTTGGTTTTATTCAAAGATATCGAAGCCAACGGTGGTTTCTTAAAACAATTGAAAGAAGGCACCATCAAAAGAAAAATTCAGGAAAGTGCCGAGGCAGAGCAAAAAGCATTCGATGAAGGGAAAGAAGTCCTACTTGGAACGAATAAATACCCGAACAAGAACGACAAAATGAAACACGATTTAGAGTTGTTTCCATTTGTCAAAATAAAACCAAGAAAAACGTTGATTACACCCATTATTGAAAAACGTTTAGCAGAAAATTACGAACAAGAACGCCTATCCACTGAAGTATAATTTTAGAGAAATGAAAAGAAAAGACCTCCAAAATATTACATTAGATTCGTTGGGTGCCACTAAGAACCAACTACCAACTACCAAAAATTTTCTTACGGCAGAAGGCATCGAGTTGAAGTCAAACTACACCAAAACCGATATCGAAAACCTTGAACACATTGGCTTTGGAGCTGGATTCGCACCCAATCTTCGTGGTCCCTATGCAACTATGTTTGTAAGACGGCCTTGGACGATTCGTCAATACGCTGGGTTTTCAACCGCTGAAGACAGTAATGCTTTCTACAGAAGAAACTTAGCCGCTGGACAAAAAGGTTTGTCTATCGCATTCGATTTACCCACACACAGAGGCTACGATTCTGATCATGACCGTGTCGTAGGCGATGTTGGAAAAGCTGGGGTTGCCATAGATTCTGTTGAAGATATGAAAGTCTTGTTTGATCAAATACCGCTACAAGAAATGTCCGTTTCGATGACAATGAACGGGGCGGTTTTACCCATTATGGCATTTTATATTGTTGCAGCAGAAGAGCAAGGCGTAACTCCTGAGCAACTTTCAGGAACTATTCAGAATGATATTTTGAAAGAATTCATGGTTAGAAATACGTACATCTATCCACCTACTCCATCGATGAAAATTATTGCGGACATCTTTGAATTTACAAGCAAGAAAATGCCGAAGTTCAATTCGATTTCGATTTCAGGATATCATATGCAAGAAGCCGGAGCAACAGCCGATATTGAGTTGGCGTATACTTTAGCCGATGGATTAGAATATATCCGAACTGGACTATCAACAGGAATGAAAATCGATGAGTTCGCTCCAAGACTTTCCTTTTTCTGGGCCATTGGCATGAACCATTTTATGGAAATTGCGAAAATGAGAGCGGGACGTATGATTTGGGCGAAACTGGTAAAACAATTTCATCCTAAAGATGACAAATCATTGGCTTTGAGAACTCATTGCCAAACATCCGGTTGGAGTTTAACAGAACAAGATCCCTTTAATAATGTTGCCCGAACAACTATAGAAGCCATGGCTGCGGCTTTTGGCGGAACGCAATCCTTGCATACCAATGCATTAGATGAAGCGATTGCTTTGCCTACCGATTTTTCTGCTCGAATTGCTCGAAATACGCAAATTTATTTACAAGAAGAAACCAAAATCACCAAAACGGTCGATCCATGGGCAGGCAGTTATTATGTAGAAAGTCTCACGAACGAAATCGCACAAAACGCTTGGAAACTCATTGAAGAAGTAGAAGAATTAGGCGGTATGACCAAAGCTATAGAAGCAGGAATTCCAAAATTACGAATTGAAGAAGCTGCTGCTAGAAAACAAGCACGCATAGATAGTAGTCAAGATATTATAGTGGGTGTCAATCAATTCCGTTTGGAAAAAGAAGATCCATTACATATCTTAGACGTCGATAATCAAATGGTTCGCAAGCAACAATTGGAGCAATTGGATCGCATCAAAGCGTCTAGAAATACAGAAAAAGTAAAAGAATCATTGGCTCAATTAACTCTTTGTGCACAAACTGGAAAAGGAAATTTACTCGAAATAGCTGTAGATGCGGCTCGTAATAGAGCTACATTAGGTGAAATAAGTGATGCCCTTGAAACCGTTTTCGGAAGATACAAAGCTCAAATAAAAACCTTTAGTGGTGTGTATAGTAAAGAAATAAAAGACGACAAAAGTTTCGAAAAAGCGAAACAATTAGCAGACGAATTTGCCAAAAAAGAAGGCAGACGTCCCCGAATCATGATTGCAAAAATGGGTCAGGACGGTCACGATCGAGGTGCTAAAGTTGTGGCAACGGGTTATGCAGATGTAGGTTTTGATGTAGATATTGGTCCATTATTTCAAACTCCAGCAGAAGCTGCTAAACAAGCGGTGGAAAATGATGTTCATATACTCGGAGTTTCTTCTTTAGCAGCTGGGCATAAAACGCTAGTGCCACAAGTTATAGAGGAACTCAAAAAATACAATCGTCAAGACATTATGGTGATTGTGGGTGGAGTCATTCCTGCACAAGATTATCAGTATTTGTTTGACGCTGGTGCCGTTGCGGTTTTCGGACCTGGAACTAAAATTAGTGAAGCTGCCATTTCAATATTAAAAATACTTTTAGATTAATTAAGAATATGAAAGACAATATTAAATTCACTTTTACCAAATTTGCAATTATTGCTGTTGTACTTTCAATATACGCTTGTTCTTCCTCTGAAAGTGATAACTACACTCCTATTGAAGTCTCGCCAGTGGTCCTCAATTTAACAGATGTTCCCTATGCGAATTTATCTCAATATCAATTTTTTAAAGGTGAAATAAAAAACCAGCAACCTTCTTATGGCGTACTTCCATACAAACCAGCGAGTGAACTTTTTTCAGATTATGCTTTAAAAAACCGTTTTGTTTGGTTGCCCAACGGGACAAAAGCAATCTATAGTGAGGATGCTGAAGTATTAAATTTACCCGTTGGTTCAGCATTGATAAAAACTTTTTATTACAACAATGTTCAACCTACTAATTCTACAAAAATCATAGAAACCAGAGTAATGATTAAGAAAAGCGACGGTTGGATTTTTGCAGAATATATTTGGAATACTGATCAAACAGATGCCATTTTACAAACACAAGCAAGCACAATATCCATTTCGTGGACAGACCAAAATAGCACAATCCAAAGTATAGATTATAAAACACCGTCTACAAATGATTGTAAAACTTGTCATGATAACAATGGCATTAGTAGACCTATTGGGATTAAGCCTCAAAATTTGAATACTACATATCCTTATTCGACAGGTACAAAAAATCAACTTTCTAAATGGATAGAATTTGGCTATTTAGAAAATAGTTTGCCTTCAACAATTGTTTCCACAGTAGATTATAAAGATACTTCTAAGAGTTTAGATTTAAGAGTGCGCTCCTATTTTGACATCAATTGTGCCCATTGTCATCAAGTGGGCGGCAATGCTGAGTATATGGAAACTATTCGATTTGCTTTCAATGAAACAACCAATTCATCCAATATGGGTGTTTGTGTTCCAGGTTACATAGCTGTTCCTGGAATAGACCGTGGCTTTATTGTAAAACCAAATAACACCAGCGAGTCGACGGTATTGTATTTATTAACTACCAATGAACCTAATTTAAGAATGCCACGAATAGGAAGATCTATTGCGCATCAAGAAGGTATTCAATTGGTAACAGAATGGATCAATTCACTTCCTGCTTGTCCATAAGTTAAGTAACATTTAATTTATGTTTCAACAAAAAGATTATAGTATATTTGGATAACTTCTAGCAATTTTTACTTTCCATTATTTATAATTTTAATTTATTCTTATGAATAGTATTCAAAAGTATAGTTGCTTTTTTGTTTTTTTTATTTTCAGTTATTGTTATGCAAATCCAACGGATAATATACTTCTTCAAAAAGGTTGGGCTGCTTTAGTTAAAGACAATGAGAATGTGGCTTTTCGTTATTTTTGGTTGGCGAATGAAAAAGCAAATAAAGAAAAAAAATACCGCTGACAAAGCCGAATCTTTATTGTATTTAGGTATTTGCTCCTTTGGTTCCAGTCTGGAAAAAGGGTTGCAATTTGCTACAAAATCCCTCGATGAATTTAAAAAACTAGAAAATAGCAATGCTAATCAATCAAGTATTGGTCGAAGCAAGTGTTTACAACTCATAAGTACTATTTATAGCCGTCAAAACAAAATAAAAGATGCTATAATAATGAGTCAAGAGGTAGTACGGATTTTGAAAAATAAATCGGATACTTCAGGAACATTGGGATTAGCCTATATAAGTTTGGGTAGTTTAAACGAAATTGAAAAACGAAAAGACTCCGTTGAAATCTATTATCAATTGGCATTAAAGGATTTTGAGAAACACAAAAATCTAGCTTATTTACCGAATGCGTATCTTAAAATTGGTAAAATAGCACAACACAAAAATCAAAAGGAAATTAGTTTATTGAACTTCATTAAAAGTTTCCAAATTGCTAACATTTCCGAAAACAAACAAGCCAAAGTATCCTGTTTACTTGCTATCGGAAAATGGCATTCTGACATGGAACATAACAATTCTAAAGCGGAAAATTATTATAATCAAGCGCATCAAATTGCGGAACCTGATTATGTTTATGACGGCAATGTTCAATTTAAATATGCAGAAACACCTGTAATCTATACCTCGTCTGAAACACCATTATGGATGTACATTTCCTTTTCTATGGGGACAATTGAAAATGCTACTTTTGGAACAAAAATCATCATTGATAATGTTAGAGTGAACAATAGTGCATTGACAAATACTACATTTCAAACTTCTGAATTTACAGTATATCCTACTGTTACAAATCAATTTATAAACATTGCTAAAAGAAAAAGCACACCCAATTGGGATTATGATTTTAGAATTTTGAGTATTGATGGTAAACTAATGAGTCAACAATCGACAACTTTTTCTGAAAGTTCACTATTCACAATAGATGTAAGTCAATTAGTAAAAGGGATTTATTTCATTCAAAGTGAAGGATTTACCTCAAAATTCATAAAAGAATAACTATTTCTTTGAGTTAAAAAATAAATACAATTCTTATAAATTAAACACCAATATAACGTTGGTGTTTTTTTTATAAGAAAATATTCTCTACTTTAGTTCCACTATTCTTTAAAAGTCCTAAAGGATATAGTACAAGATCTACACTATTTTATTCTTACTATTGTACAGTAAAAATTTCGTATGAAACTAGTTGGATACACCAAAGATAATAAAGAAAATTCCTTTAAAGAACCAGTATATGCTGATTCTAAAGGAGTTAAATTTACTCATGTAGTAGACAATAGACACAATATCACAGCATTTAAATTAGCGGATCTCAATGAAAATGAAATTCAAAAATTGTATTTATCAAAAAAATTTACTGTTGGTTCAAAGGGTGCTTTAGTTTTTGTGGGCAAAGAAAATTATCTTCATTATAATAGTGCTCCTGATGCCATTGAAGAAATTATTCATTATCTAAATGATCATAGTTCACTTGATAATGTTAATGGTGTTTTAGACCAATCTATGTTATTAAAAAATAGAATTTTTTCAGATCATTTTGTGGTAGATAATTTTGTAGTTAAAATGAATCCGGATGAAGAACAAATTACATTATCTTTTGACTTTCCTTCGCCTAAAAAAGAAACTCAATCTAAAAAAGACACAAAAGAAACTGGTAATGAAGTTGTTGTAAATAAAAAAGAATCTCCAATTCCTGATGATAAAGAAGCTATTTTTTCAAATGCTATAAAACAACTGAATTCTGTAGACATGAATTTCGAATTGAAACTCAAATTAAGAGCGGAAGAAAGAAGAAGTAAACTTAAAACATTCAATTATCAATTTAAATTGAATCAAAATTCATCTAAACCAAAAAAAGCAAACGAGTAAATTTTACTTGTTCATAAGAAAGTATTTTAATCTCCAGATTTGTTTTGTCAAGACATAGCTAAACCTTATTTTTAAGGAATTATTTTACTGTTTATGTCAAAATTCCTTCCTATTTCTACAAGCATTTTTTCCGTAATGTCACAAATGGCAAATCAATATAACGCCATCAATTTAGCGCAAGGTTTTCCGAATTTCCCAGTAGATTCAACTTTGAAAAACATCACTTCAAAATGGGCAAAAGAAGAAATCCATCAATATTTACCGATGTCTGGTCATCCTGAATTGTTAGCGAAAATTGCTCAACTGACTTTCAACTCTTATCAAAGAACCATAAATCCATCAACAGAAATTTTAGTAACCGCTGGGGCTACTGAAGGTATTTTTGCTGCCATACAAGCTTTAGTCCAAAAAAACGAAGAAGTCATAATTCTTGACCCAAGTTATGATTGTTATGAAACGCCTATCGTTTTATGCAATGCAAAACCAATTCGAGTACCTATGAAGGGTGATTTTACTCCAAATTGGGAAGCGATTGCCGAGGCAATGAATAGCAAAACCAGAATGATAATTACCAACAATCCTCATAATCCATCCGGGAGAATTTGGACAGAATTCGATTATCTACAATTGGAAAATTTATTGGATAGTTATCCAAATGTTCTAGTGCTTTCGGATGAAGTATACGAATACATCACATTTGAAAACAAACATATTTCTGTACATCATCGACCAAAACTTTTAGAAAGAAGCATTTGTGTTTCCTCTTTTGGAAAATCATTTCACATCACAGGTTGGAAAATAGGATATTTAATTGCGTCTGAAAACCTTATGAATGAAATTAAGAAAGTACACCAATTCTTAGTTTTCAGTGTCAACAGTTTGGCGCAATATGCCATAAATGAGTACTTAGATAGTGCCAATGTGTTGATTCTCGGAAGTTTTTACCAAGAAAAAAGGGACTATTTTAGAGCGTTATTACAAGATTCTCGTTTTGAATTATTGCCTAGTGAAGGCACTTATTTTCAAACTGCTTTTTATAATGAAATTTCACAAGAGAATGACCTTGACTTTACTAAAAAACTTGTCAAGGAATTTGGTGTAGCTGCCATCCCGTTCTCTCCTTTTTACGCCAATGCTACTTCATTACAATGTATTCGATTTTGTTTTGCGAAAGAAAATGCAACCTTAGAGAAAGCGGCTGAGTTACTGCGAAAACTGTAAAATTTCCTCTTAAATTATTAAAAGTTTAAACGTTATTTTTTCAACTATAAACTTTATGAAGCGTTACTGAATTTTTTCGCTATTTTTACTTTTATAAAATTTTAATTATGAATTTCTCAGCAAAAATGCTTCGTGATGACGCTTTAAAAGGCAAAGTAATAGTAGTAACTGGTGGCGGAAGCGGCTTAGGTAAAGCCATGACTCAATACTTTTTAGAATTAGGTGCGCAAGTTGCGATTACTTCTCGTGATTTAGAAAAACTAAAAAACACCGCTACCGAACTAGAAAAATTAACCAGCGGAACCTGTTTGCCATTAGCCTGCGACGTTCGTCATTATGATCAAGTGGAAGCCATGTTACAAGAAGTTTTGAAAACTTTTGGCAAAGTGGATGTGTTACTGAATAATGCTGCTGGAAACTTTATTTCTCCTACCGAACGATTGTCTGCCAATGCATTTGATACGGTGATTGATATCGTTTTAAAAGGCTCCAAAAACTGCACGCTTGCCTTCGGAAAACACTGGATAGATAGCAAACAGGAGACAGCCACCATTTTGAATATTGTGACGACCTATGCCTTTACTGGATCTGCTTATGTTGTGCCAAGTGCCACGGCAAAAGCAGGAGTTTTAGCCATGACGCGAAGTTTAGCTGTCGAATGGGCAAAGTACGGAATCCGATCTAATGCCATTGCACCTGGGCCATTTCCTACCAAGGGAGCCTGGGACAGATTGTTGCCTGGTGATTTAGCAGAGAAATTTGATATGGCGAAGAAAGTACCTTTGAAACGTGTCGGAGATCACCAAGAATTGGCGAATTTAGCGGCTTACTTAGTGTCCGATTTTTCAGCCTATATTAACGGGGAAGTAGTCGTTATAGATGGAGGTGAATGGTTGAAAGGTGCAGGACAATTCAATTTACTAGAACAGATTCCAGAAGAAATGTGGGATATGTTGGAAATGATGATAAAAGCGAAGAAAAATAATTGATGATTATTTTAAGGAGCTATTCCAGCTATCCACTCTATCTTTTGTGCCAAAAATAGTCACAAAAGGATGCCGTTACTATCTGGGCTAGGGCATTTCGAAATCATTAAATTATCCATTATCAATCGCTAATTATCCATTATCAATTGTCAATTCTCCTTTAATCAACTTATTAACTTTTGTTAACAAATAACCCTTGAAAAACCCATTATTAATTGTATTTTTACGGCTCAAAATCTGAAAAAATAAATGGGTAAAATCATTGCGATAGCCAATCAAAAAGGCGGTGTTGGAAAAACAACTACATCTGTAAATTTAGCGGCATCTTTAGGTGTTTTAGAAAAAAAAGTGTTGCTTATTGATGCCGACCCACAAGCGAATGCGAGTTCAGGTTTAGGAATTGATATTGACACAGTGACTGTTGGTACCTATCAAATTTTAGAACATAGTAATTTGCCTGCAGAGGCGATTATTAAATGTTCCGCTCCCAATGTTTGGGTGATCCCAGCTCACATTGATTTGGTAGCGATTGAAATTGAATTGGTGGATAAAGAGAATAGAGAATACATGCTGAAACAAGCCTTGGCTTCTGTCAAAGAAGATTACGATTATATTTTGATTGATTGTGCACCATCATTAGGATTGTTGACTTTAAATGCTTTAACGGCTTCTGATTCAGTGATAATTCCAATTCAATGTGAATATTATGCATTGGAAGGTTTGGGAAAACTGTTGAATACTATTAAAAGTGTTCAGAAAATTCACAACCCAGATTTGGACATTGAAGGGTTGTTATTGACGATGTTCGATTCGAGATTACGCCTTTCCAATCAAGTAGTGGAAGAAGTTCAAAAACATTTTAACGATATGGTATTTACGACAATTATCCAACGAAATGTCAAACTAAGTGAAGCGCCAAGTTTTGGCGAGAGCATCATTAATTATGACGCAACAAGCAAAGGCGCAACGAATTACCTTCATTTAGCTCAAGAGATTATTAAGAAAAATAGCAACTAGATTTATGTCACAAGCGGTAAAAAAACAAGCGTTAGGAAGAGGATTATCTGCTTTGTTGAAAGATCCTGATAACAACATTCAATCAGTTAATGATAAGAATGCCGATAAATTAGTAGGTCATATTATTGAATTGGACATCGATACTATTGAAATCAATCCTTTTCAACCTAGAAGTAATTTTAACGAAGAATCATTGCAAGAATTAGCGATGTCTATCCGTGAATTAGGCGTTATTCAGCCAATTACGGTTCGTAAATTAGATTTCAATACCTATCAACTTATTTCAGGAGAACGACGTTTACGCGCGTCTAAAATAAACGGATTAACTACAATTCCTGCGTATATACGAATTGCTAATGATCAAGAATCGTTAGAGATGGCTTTGGTGGAAAACATTCAAAGACATGATTTAGATCCGATAGAGATTGCACTTTCTTACCAAAGATTGATTGATGAAATTCAGTTGACTCAAGAACAAATGAGCGAACGTGTTGGGAAAAAGCGTTCTACGATAGCCAATTATTTGCGTTTATTGAAATTAGATCCGATTATTCAAACAGGAATTCGCGACGGTTTTATCAGTATGGGTCACGGTCGAGCGATTATCAATATTGAAGATCAAGACGTACAGACAGATATCTATCAAAAGATTGTAAGCCAAAATTTATCGGTTCGTGAAACAGAAGCTTTGGTAAAAACGTATCAGGAAAGCATTAAACCTAGCACAAAAAAGGTTGTTAAATCCTCTGGTTTTGATATAGCTGACCACGAGAAAAAGGCTTTCGCTAACTATTTCGGCACCAAAGTAGATGTCAAAGTAGCTGGAAATGGAAAAGGAAAAATTACTATTCCATTTCATTCTGAAGAAGATTTTAATAGAATCATAAAACTGATTAAAGGCTAAGTGTATAAAAAGATTTTCATACTTCTTTGGCTGCTGTGTAGCGGAAATCAAATGATTTTTGGTCAAGAATCCACTACACCTATTCTCATAAGTAAAGACTCTTTAAAAACTCAAGACATCAATCCGTTATCTCCTGCGAAAGCAGCATTCTATTCTGCCATACTTCCGGGATTGGGTCAAGCCTATAATAAAAAATACTGGAAAATCCCATTAGTTCTGGGAGCTCTGGGAACTACTTTGTATTTTTATTCTTCCAATAACACAAAATATCATGAGTTTCGGGATGCTTATAAAGATCGATTGGCTGGGATACCAAATGCTAAATACGATTATTTAGACGATTCCCGATTGATAGAGGCACAACGATTTTACAAAAGAAATCGAGATCTTTCGCTGTTATTAACATTTGCTTTTTATGCGTTAAATATCATAGACGCTAATGTTGATGCACATTTAGGGCAGTTTAATGTCAATGACAACTTATCCGTTCGACCCGATTTATATCCAGATGTTAGGTATATGAAACCCACTTTTGGAGTGGCATTAAATTACAAATTTAAATGAAAATAGCCTTACTCGGATATGGTAAAATGGGGAAAGCTATTGAGAAAGTAGCTTTGTCTCGCGGCCATGAAATTGTACTTCGAAAAACGAGTTCAACTTCTTTCGATGGACTAGCATTAGCAGATGTCGCAATCGATTTTAGCATTCCTGATGCAGCAGTTTGTAACATTTCGAAATGTCTTGACACTAACATTCCGATTGTATGTGGAACTACGGGTTGGTTGTCTGAATACGATGAAATGGTGGTGCTTTGTGAAGCAAAAAAAGGAGCGTTTATCTATGGATCTAATTTCAGTTTGGGCGTGAATTTGTTTTTTGAATTAAATGAGTACTTGGCTAAAATGATGTCAAAATTCAATCAATACAAAGTTGAAATTGAAGAAATACACCATACTCAAAAATTAGATATTCCAAGTGGTACTGCAATTTCAATAGCAGAAGGTATTTTTAATAATTCTCAATACACGAATTGGGTTTTGGAAAATCCTTCAAATAAAGAAATTCAAATCGATGCTAAAAGAATTGAAAATGTTCCTGGGACGCATTCAATAACCTACAATTCAGAAATAGATAGTATCGAAATTAAACATACAGCTCACAACAGAGAAGGATTTGCATTAGGTGCTGTAATTGCTGCTGAATGGATTCTAGGCAGAAAAGGTGTCTTTACAATGAAAGATGTATTAAATTTAAAACCAGAATAATACATAAGTTTAACTTAACTATACATTGCAATTTAAATAAATATAAATTCTAAAATATATTATTATGACTCTATATCAATGGTTCGTTTTCTTCTTAATTCTTCAAGTCATTCATTTTATTGGAACATGGAAATTTTATGAAGCTGCTAACAGAAAACGTTGGGAAGCTGCTATACCGATTTATAATGCAATTGTATTGATGAAAATTATAAATCGTCCAACTTGGTATTCAATTTTACTTTTTGTACCCATCGTTAATTTAATTATGTTCCCTGTAATTTGGGTAGAAACTTTACGAAGTTTTGGGAAAAATTCTACAACAGATACCGTATTGGGAATTGCAACTTTAGGATTGTATGTTGCTTATGTAAATTACACACAGCCTTTAAACCATATCCCAAATCGAAGTTTGATTCCAGAAAATAAAGGCGCAGACACCATAAGTTCTTTATTGTTTGCTATCGTTGTCGCTACTATCGTTCACACATACGTAATGCAACCTTATCAAATTCCAACTTCCTCTTTAGAGAAATCGTTGCTGGTTGGAGATTTTCTTTTTGTAAGTAAATTTCATTTTGGAGCAAGAGTTCCAATGACTACTGTAGCGCTTCCGATGGTTCATGATACGATTCCATTACTTCATAAAAAATCATACAATAATTGGCCACAACTTCCTTACTTCCGTTTTCCAGGATTAGAAAAAATTGAAAAAAATGACATTGTCGTTTTTAACTGGCCAGTCGATACAGTATATAAATTCTTTGATAAATCGAACAGAAAAGCAGACAAACCAATCGATAAGAAATCGAATTATGTAAAACGTTGTCAAGGAACTCCTGGAGACATGTTACAAATAAAAGACGGCGTTGTTTTTATTAATGGAAAACAGCTAATTCTTCCTGAAAGAGCCAAACCTCAATATTCTTATACGGTTACAACAAATGGAAACTCCTTTGATCAAACTTATATTTTAAAAGAATTACACATTACAGATGGTATTTATCAAACTGCAGCTAATTCGTTTATCTTTTCTGCTTTAACTGAAGAATCAGCCAGTAGATTGAAAAGCAATCCTATTGTTGTTAGTATCGTTAAAAATATATCTCATGATCCAGAGCCATCCGTATTTCCACAAATATCAAATACGTGGAATAAAGACAATTATGGCCCTATCTACATTCCAGAAGCAGGAAAAACAATTCCATTAAATGCTGATAATCTTCCCTTTTACAAAAGACTTATCACAGAATATGAAGGAAATGATTTAAAAGTAAATGGTACTGAAATTAGAATTAATGGTAATGTAGTCAATTCCTATACTTTTCAGCAAAATTACTATTGGATGATGGGAGACAACCGACATAATTCGGAAGATAGTCGTTATTGGGGTTACGTTCCTGAGAATCATATTGTAGGGAAACCCGTCTTAATTTGGATGAGTTTGGACAGTAATTCAAGTGGACTTAATAAAATAAGATGGGAACGATTATTTACTACGGTTGGAGGAGAAGGGCAACCGTATTCTTATTTTAAATTTTTCTTGATGGCTTTAGCAGCATATTTTGGAATTACTTTTTATTTAGATAAAAAAAGACAAGCGAATAGCTAGTTTGATTAATCGTATAACTGTGGATTTGTTTCATCGAAAAACCATTCCACAGTTAAACAATTAATGATTGCACAATTTAACATCAAATGAAAACGCTACTTCACCCAACCTATTTCCCTTCAATCAGTCATTTTGTTGCGATGGCTAAGGCAGATAGTATTATACTTGAAATGGGGGATAATTTTCAGAAACAAACCAATAGAAACAGAACGTATATCTATAGCCCAAATGGGATTCAACTTCTTAATATTCCTATAAAACATACGAAAGAAAGACATCAGAACATCAAAGAAGTACAACTAGAAACTGCTTTCGATTGGCAAAAACAACATTTCAAATCGTTAGAAGCCGCTTATAGAACTTCACCTTTTTTTGAATATTTTGAAGATAGCTTGGCTCCTATTTTTACTAAAAAATACCGTTTTTTGATGGATTTAAATCTAGAATCGATGCATATCGTTTCCAAGTGTTTAGGAATGCCTTTTGAATACGATGAAACCTCCGAATTCTTTCATGAAGTAGCAGATTGTTCCGATTTTCGAAATCTTGTCAATGGGAAAAAAGACACTTCTTCGTTTGATTCGTATACACAAGTTTTTGGAGAAAAACATGGTTTTGTCAACAACCTAAGCGTTTTAGATTTACTTTTTAATGAGGGGCGATTTGCTTTGGAGTATTTGAAAAAACAATCTCTTTAAATTATTCTTCAAACGCTAAACGTGTCATGATGGGGTAATGATCCGAATTTACAAAATCCGGATAGCTTTCAAAACTCTTTACTTGCATTTTAGAATCTGCAAAAATATAATCAATTCGGGCAGGATAATATCTAAAATGATAGGTATTCCCAAAACCACTACCCGCTTCTTCAAAGGTATCATTTAAATCTCCTTTGATGTTTCGATACACGAAAGAATAAGCGCTGTTATTCATATCTCCACAAATAATTATAGGATATTTACAGTCTTTCTTATGATTCATGATAATCTCCGCTTGTTGTTGCTGTTTTTTAAAAGCACTACTTATCCGCATAAAAACCATTTCTGATTTTTGCTGATTGATTTCATCGATATTTTCGGAAATTTCATTGACATCGGGTGAAATTTTGATGGACTGTAATTGCATATTGTAAACACGAATAATGTCTTTTCCCTTTTTAATATCCGCAAAAATGACGGAATTATTAGAGTGTGGAAATTTCAAATTCCCTTCATCAATAATAGGATATTTTGAAAATATTGCTTGTCCACTTTTAATTTTATTCCCTTGCATAAATATATAGCGATGTGGATAGACTTTTAAATCGATTTGAGCTGCCGAAGAGTATTCTTGAATACAAACAATATCTGGATTTTTATCATTGATAAACGTTCTAATATAAGTGGCAACATCTGTATTAGGCAGCCAGTCAAAAAGATTGAACAATCTTACATTGTAACTCATGACAACAAAGTCTTTTTCGCTTGAAGGCAAATTGATTGCTGAAAATTTATAGAATTTATTGATAAATGTAATTCCCATAAGTAAAACCAAACCTGATAAGAAGATTTGCTTTTTAAATTGAATTAACCAATACAAGAAAAATAAGCCATTCAAAATTAAAAAGAGGGGCAATATTAATGTCAAAACCGATAACAAAGGGAATAGTTTTGGCGCTAAAAAAGGTAACACATACGCGAGAAAAGTCAATACAGTCAACACTATATTGAAGAAAAACATTGCTTTATTGAACCATGAAAGTCTTTTCATTTGTAATTCCTTCTTTTATTTTCCAGCTTTAAATAAAAATTCTTTTTCTTCTTTGGTCAAACTATCGTAACCCGACTTACTGATTTTATCTAAAATTTCATCGATTTGTTGTTGTGTTTTGTCT
Organism: Flavobacteriaceae bacterium; assembly: GCA_947461795.1. Lineage (GTDB taxonomy): Bacteria > Bacteroidota > Bacteroidia > Flavobacteriales > Flavobacteriaceae > Flavobacterium. The sequence goes on from CANHMG010000032.1 coordinate 17,688, forward strand.
TTGGTTACGATTTTAGAAACTTTTTCAGATGGCTTTGTATTGTAATTGCGATGTACTTTTTTGAAAGGAGTTGCTTTTTTAGGTTGCGATAAAGTAGCTAATTTATCAAAAATAAAAGTGACTCCTTTACTTAAATCAATTCCGCTGACAAGTAATTTAATATAAATAAAACCAAACAAAGCTCCTGATAAATGCGCGATGTGTCCTCCTGTATTTTCTGTAAAAATTTGAATCAAATCGAGGAGCAGAATCACAAACGTAAATTGCCATAATTTGACATTTCCTATCAAAAGCAATCTCAAATTCATAAACGGAGAATAGGTTGCTGTTGCTACTAATATCGCCATGATTGCCCCGGAAGCACCAACAATGGAGGAACTTTTCCCAACAGTTAAAACAGCATAAAAAAGGATAAAAATCAAACCAGAAAAAATACCACTCAAAAGATACAAACCTATAAATTGCTTTTGATTGAAAAAAGTCAGGAAAATTCTACCCGCAAAATTCAATACAATCATGTTGAACAAAAGATGGAAAAAACCTGCATGGAAAAAGAAATACGTCAGAAATGTCCATGGAGTATAAACGACCTCCATAGCATTCGACGACAAAGCAATCCAAGTTGGAAATTCAAAAAAACCTAATCGAAAACGGTAGAAAAATAGAATAGACAATAAAAACACACCACAATTCCAATAGATGACTTTTTGCTCAAAGCCTCCCATTTTATATTGCATTTTTAAATCGTCTAGTATGTTCATTTTAGATTGTTAGATTGTTATATTTTATGGCTCAACTTCTTGGTTCTAGTGTCTTTTCATTTTATTCAATTCCAACGATTACTGTCAAATTGATTCTTTTTCCAATACCACATCATCAGAAAACCGACGAGTGCACCGCCAATATGAGCAAAATGGGCAATTCCACTGGCACCTCCAAAAATAGATTGTCCAGAAACCCCTAAAACTAAATCAACTACCAATAATCCAGGCACGAAATACTTCGCTTTGATGGGAACTGGAACAAACATTAATGCCAATTCAGCATTGGGCATCATAAACGCAAAAGCTACTAAAAGTCCGTAGATAGCTCCAGAAGCACCCACTGCTGGTGAAACAAATGAACCTGTAAAATTGGACAATCCTGAACTACCTAGCGTATCTACCCAACGCGTATCTAATTGACCTTCATTTAATAATTGATAAACCTCCGTTTGTGAAAATCCCGCTTCCAATAATGAGTTTAATCCATGATGAAAAAGAAAATAATTGACCAGTGAATGTAATAAAGCCGCGCCTAAACCGCAGGAAATGTAGAAAAACAGAAACTTTTTCCCACCCCAAAAATATTCTAAGGCAGAGCCAAAAGAATAAAGGGCAAACATATTAAAAGCAATATGCATAATCCCTCCATGCATAAACATATGCGTTAGAATTTGCCAATATTGAAACTTAGAATTTTCAAAATAAAACAAGGATAAATAAGAATAGGCTTGTTCGCCAACAAACATTGTCCCTGCAAAAAATAAAATATTAATAATTAACAACTGCTTTACAGTTGGAGTAATCTGCATCATAGCGTAAATTTTTTATCTAAATCTTCCACACTCATGGTGATGAAAGTTGGTTTTTGAAAAGGGGAAACGTTCGGCTCTTTACAAGCAAACAATCCGTTGATAATATTTTCTTGTTCTTTTTCCGTTAAATAAGTGCCGTTTTTTACAGACAAACTTTTCGCCATCGATTTAGAAATCGTATCGTTTTGACTAAAGCTACTGGCTGGAATTCCGTCTTGCAAATCGCCAAGCAATTGCTCAAAAATAAGATTCACTTGAGTTTCGGAAACCTTAGAGGGCAATCCAACAATCACTATATGATCTTCTTGATTGGGTTCAAAAACAAAACCTGTATTGGTTAATGAAAGTTGCAATTCTGTTATTAATTGAATTTCATTTTTAGAGAAATACAAATGCAACGGAAACAATAATTGTTGACTCGATGCATGTTCTACGGTCATATTCGTCAAAAACTGTTCGTATAAAATACGCTGATGCGCTCGTTGTTGGTCTACGATTATCATTCCTGATTTGATAGGATTCACGATGTACTTTTTCTGTATTTGATACGTTTTTTTGATGTCATTTTCCAATTCATCATTTTCAAATAAAGAAGACATTACATCTTCACTTTCAAATTGCATACTTCCACCTTCTAAAATACTATCTGCATCGTTTTTTAATCCAACATACAAACTTTCCCATGAAGCCGATTCGTTTTTTCTGTTAGCATTATTTTCAGAATGTGTGTTTTTCTTCAATGGCATTTCATTTGAAAAAGGATTGTAATTGCCATCCACTTGAATTGTAGGATAAGGCGCCGTTGTATTTTTATAATGATAGGGTGTATCTAAATTAGCATCACGATCAAAGTCTAAAATTGGGGCTACATTAAATTGCCCAAGACTATGTTTGACTGAAGATCTTAAAATAGCATAAAGTGCTTGTTCATCATCAAATTTTATTTCCGTTTTAGTCGGATGAATATTGATATCAATGGAGTTGGTGGGCACTTTTAAATTCAAAAAATAGCTAGGTTGAGCCCCATCACGCAACAATCCTTCATAGGCATTCATAATGGCATGATGCAAATAACCGCTTTTAATATATCGATCATTGACAAAGAAAAATTGCTCTCCCCTATTCTTCTTAGCAAATTCGGGTTTACTAACAAATCCTTCTATGGTTAAAATATCTGTTTCTTCTTGCACAGGCACTAATTTTTCATTGGTTTTTCCTGAAAAGATGGTAACAATACGCTGTCTGAAATTGGAAGCTGGCAACACAAATACTTCACTTCCATTGTGATAAAATGTAAAATGAATGTTGGGATGCGCTAAAGCCACTCGTTGAAATTCATCGATTATATGACGCAATTCAATGGTTTCAGATTTGAGGAAATTGCGTCGCGCTGGAATATTAAAAAATAAATTCTTCACGGAAAAGGAGGTGCCTTTTGGAATGACAGTAACTTCTTGAGATATGAATTTACTTCCTTCAATGATAATGTGAGTCCCTAATTCTTCCTGATCTTGTTTGGTTTTTAATTCAACATGCGCAATAGCTGCTATCGAAGCCAATGCTTCACCACGAAAACCTTTGGTATGCAGTTCAAATAAATCTTCAGCTTTACGTATTTTCGAAGTAGCATGACGTTCGAAACACAAACGTGCATCGGTAACAGACATTCCATTCCCATTATCGATGACTTGCACCAATGATTTTCCAGCATCTTTAACGATCAATTTGATATCGGTTGCCTTAGCATCTACAGCATTTTCAAGTAATTCTTTGACAACCGATGCAGGACGTTGCACCACTTCACCAGCGGCAATTTGATTGGCAACATGATCCGGAAGAAGTTGAATAATACTCGACATTTCTGTTTTTTAGTGATTGCTTTTTTACATCAAAGCGTACAAATTTAACTAATTTCTATTAGCTTTAATAGCTAAGATTATCTTAAAACAAAAAACCTACTTGAGTAAAGCAGGTTTAATAATTAATTGGTAATAAGAAATTATTCTTTTAATTTGAGTGGTTGCTCTTCAATTTGAAGCTGACCGCTTGATAATTCCTGTTGATTATTATATTCGTATTTCAAATTTGCTTGCTGTCGTAAATAGGCCATTTTTATAGCAGCAATTGCCGCTTCTGTCCCTTTATTTCCATGAATTCCACCACTTCGATCTATCGATTGTTGTTCCGTATTGTCTGTCAATAAGCAAAAAATAACCGCCACATCCGAAAGCACATTCAAATCTTTAATTCCTTGAGTTACTCCTTCACATACAAATTCAAAATGCATGGTTTCGCCTTTAATGACGCATCCAATGGTAATAACTACATCTACATTTTGAGTTTCTATCATTTTCTTCGAACCATAAACGAGTTCAAAACTACCAGGAACATTCCAACGAATAATATTTTGAGGAAGTGCTCCGCAGTCTAGCAAAGCAGCTTCAGCTCCCGAATACAAACCATTTGTGATGTGATCGTTCCATTCTGAAACAACAATCCCAAACCGAAAATCTTTCGCGTTTGGGATTGAGTTTTTATCGTAATTGGATAAATTTTTATTTGCAGTTGCCATTTCTTATTTAGGATTTATGATTTAGGAATTATGATTTAAAACCGAATCTTTAGCCTAAATCAAAATTTATTGTGCCAAACCAATCATAGCATCAATAGAAGAACCTTCTGGTGAGCTTTCGTATTTTTCTTTAATCTCTGTAAAATATTTTAATGCATCCGCTTTTTTACCTAAAGCCAAAGAAGTTTGACCTGCTTTTAGTAAAAATCGAGGCGTTGTCAAATCATTTTTATTCATTTCAGAAGCTTTTACGTACTGAGATAAAGCTTCGTTTGGTTGTTTTTTCTGAGAATAAGCATCCCCAATTGCTCCAACAGCTAATACGCTTAAAATTACATCTTTCGATTTAAAGTTTTCAAGAGAGGCAATCGCTTCTGCATTTTTACCTGTATTCAAATAAGCAATACCAGCATAGTAATTGGCTAAATTACCTGCAGCGGTTCCAGAGAATTTATCGGCTATTTCGATAAAACCTAATTTATCTTTAGACCCTTTTAATGCTAAGTTAAACAACGAATCGGTACTTGTTGTGGCATCTATTGCTTTTTGGAAGTTTTGTTGCGCTTCAAACATTTCTGTTGCAGCTTCAGCTTCTTTAGGTTCAACGATGAATTTTTGATACAATAAATAACTAACAGTTACCAAAGCAATCGCAGCTACAACTCCAAAAATATATTTTTGATTTTTAGCAACCCATTCTTCTGTTTTGGAAGCGGTTTGATCCAAAGAATTAAAAACACCTGCTGTTGTACTGTCTTTTTCATCTACTTTTACATCTTCTAAAAATGCAGTATCTTTTTCTTCTTTTTCTTTCGGAGTTTTGTAACCTCTTTTATTATACGTTGCCATTTATTTTAAATTAGTGAGCCGCAAAAATAAAATTTTTATTCAAACCCACACAAAAAAAATTGATTTAATATTGAATTTTTTCTTATTATGTTGCATTTAAACAATCCTTTCTAGGATATTGAATGAAAATTAGAATAATAGCAACAATTAAAAGTATTTTTTCAATACTTTGCACTCGCTTTTAAAATTAAAATAAAACAGAAAAAATAGCCCTGTTTTCAGTAAGTTGATCCAATGTATTTAAAATCTATTTCATTATTTAACTATAAAAATTTCTCGGAAGCTTCTTTCGAAATGGATCACAAAATCAATTGTTTTGTAGGTAAAAACGGTGTTGGAAAAACGAATGTATTAGATGCCATCTATCAATTGTCGTATGGGAAAAGCTATTTCAATCCATTAGCCGTTCAAAACATCAAACACGATGAAGATTTTTTTGTCATCGATGGAGCCTTTGAAATCAAAGAACGCACAGAGCAAATTGTTTGCAGTTTGAAAAGAAATCAAAAGAAAATTTTAAAACGCAATGGCAAATTGTACGAAAAATTTTCTGATCATATCGGGCTGATTCCACTAGTTATAATCTCTCCAGCCGATCGTGATTTGATTGTAGAAGGAAGTGAAACGCGTCGTAAGTTTATGGA
>CANHMG010000033.1 GCA_947461795.1 Flavobacteriaceae bacterium
AATATTTTTATGTTTTATCGTAATTAATAGGCAATTTTTTGAAAATTCTGTAAATTGCACGCTTCTAAATGACAGTATTTTAAAAATGGAACAAGCAAAACCGTATATCCCTGTAAATAAAGTTCGAATAGTTACCGCTGCCTCTCTTTTTGATGGTCACGATGCTGCGATTAATATTATGCGCCGAATTATCCAATCCACCGGAGTGGAAGTAATTCACCTCGGTCACGACCGTAGTGTTGAAGAAGTTGTCAATACCGCTATTCAAGAAGATGCCAATGCGATTGCCATGACTTCGTATCAAGGCGGACATAACGAATATTTCAAATACATGTATGATTTGCTTCACGAAAAAGGAGCAGGGCATATCAAAATATTTGGCGGTGGAGGAGGTGTAATTTTACCTTCGGAAATTGCGGAATTACAAGCCTACGGAATTACTCGTATCTATGCGCCAGACGATGGACGATCGATGGGTTTGCAAGGAATGATCAACGATTTAGTCCAACAATCCGATTATCCTGTTGGGGATAAATTGAATGGAGAAATTAACCACTTAGAAGATAAAAACCCAACGGCTATTGCTCGTTTGATTTCAGCGGCTGAAAATTTCCCTGAAATTGCTAAACCTGTTTTTGAAACCATTCATAAAAAAAATGAAACTTCTAATATTCCAGTACTAGGAATTACGGGAACTGGTGGTTCTGGAAAATCCTCTTTAGTAGATGAATTAGTGCGTCGATTCTTAATCGATTTCCCTGAAAAAACGATTGGATTGATTTCAGTCGATCCATCCAAACGTAAAACTGGAGGAGCGCTTTTAGGGGATAGAATCCGAATGAACGCGATTAATAATCCTAGAGTTTATATGCGTTCGTTAGCGACTCGTCAATCGAATTTAGCTTTATCCAAATATGTAGCTGAAGCGATTCAAGTTTTAAAAGCTGCTCAATACGATATCATCATCCTCGAAACTTCTGGAATCGGACAATCAGACACCGAAATCATGGATCACTCCGATGTTTCTCTCTACGTAATGACGCCAGAATTTGGAGCGGCTACCCAATTAGAAAAAATCGACATGCTTGATTTTGCGGATTTGGTTGCCTTAAACAAATTTGACAAGCGTGGTGCTTTAGATGCGATTCGCGATGTGAAGAAACAATACCAACGCAACCATAATTTGTGGGATGAGAATCCAGATAATATGCCTGTTTTCGGCACTATAGCTTCTCAGTTTAACGATCCAGGAATGAATACGCTTTACAAAGCGATTATGGATAAAATTCAGGAGAAAACAAAATCTGATTTGAAATCCACTTTTCAAATTACTCGTGAAATGAGCGAGAAGATTTATGTGATTCCACCACACAGAACAAGATATTTATCCGAGATTTCTGAAAACAACAGAAAATACGATGCAACTGCTTTGAGTCAAGAACAAGTTGCTCAAAAACTTTACGGTATTTTCAAAACAATCGAAAGTGTTTCGGGTACTTTGCCAACATTAACGAAATCAGGTATTGAGGAATCAATCGTAAATTCATCAAAAAAAGATGTGCAATTTATAGGTTTGTTAATCAAAGAATTCGACCGCGTAAAAATGGATTTAGATCCTTACAATTGGGAGATAATTCTCACTTGGGATGACAAAGTTTCTAAATACAAAAATCCAGTTTACTCGTTTAAAGTGCGTGATAAAGAAATTAAAATCGCGACACATACGGAAAGCTTATCGCATTCTCAAATTCCAAAAATAGCGTTGCCAAAGTACCAAGCTTGGGGAGATATTTTGCGTTGGTGTTTGCAGGAAAATGTACCTGGTGAATTTCCTTTTACGTCGGGATTGTATCCCTTCAAAAGAGAAGGTGAAGATCCATCGCGAATGTTTGCGGGAGAAGGCGGCCCAGAACGAACGAATAAACGTTTTCATTATGTAAGCGCTGGATTGCCAGCCAAACGATTGTCGACTGCTTTTGATAGCGTGACTTTATATGGAAATGATCCACATATTCGCCCTGATATTTATGGAAAAATTGGAAACGCGGGCGTATCTATTTGTTGTTTGGATGATGCCAAGAAATTGTATTCTGGTTTCGATTTGGTACACGCGATGACTTCCGTGAGTATGACGATTAATGGGCCAGCACCGATGTTGCTAGGTTTCTTTATGAATGCTGCTATTGATCAGCAATGTGAATTGTATATCAAAGCCAATAATTTAGAAGCAGAAGTTGAAGGAAAAATCAACGAAATCTATAAAAAGAAAGGTACCATTCGACCGAAATACCAAGGAGATTTGCCTGAAGGAAACAACGGATTGGGGCTTTTTTTGCTAGGAGTAACAGGAGATCAAGTACTTCCGATAGCGATTTATAACGAAATTAAAATCAAAACGTTAGCGCAAGTTCGCGGAACTGTTCAGGCTGATATTTTAAAAGAAGATCAAGCGCAAAATACCTGTATCTTTTCTACAGAATTTGCCTTGCGATTAATGGGAGATGTGCAGGAATATTTCATCACAAACAATGTTAGAAATTTTTACTCCGTTTCGATATCAGGTTATCATATTGCAGAAGCCGGAGCAAATCCGATTACACAATTAGCATTTACACTTTCCAACGGTTTGACGTATGTGGAATACTATTTAAGTCGTGGTATGAATATCAATGATTTTGGACCTAATTTATCCTTCTTTTTCTCTAACGGTATTGATCCAGAATATGCTGTAATTGGAAGAGTGGCTCGCAAAATATGGGCAAAAGCGATGAAATATAAATACGGAGCTAACGAAAGAGCGCAAATGTTGAAATACCACATCCAAACTTCTGGTCGTTCGCTACATGCACAAGAAATAGATTTTAATGATATTCGAACAACCTTACAAGCTTTGTATGCGATTTATGATAACTGTAATTCATTGCATACGAACGCATACGATGAAGCCATTACCACTCCAACAGAAGAATCGGTGCGTCGTGCAATGGCAATTCAATTAATCATCAACAAAGAATTGGGATTGGCGAAAAATGAAAATCCAATTCAAGGGTCGTTTATAATTGAAGAACTAACGGATTTAGTAGAAGATGCTGTTTTGCAAGAATTCGACAGAATAACCGAAAGAGGTGGTGTTTTAGGCGCTATGGAAACGATGTATCAACGCTCTAAAATTCAAGAAGAAAGTTTGTATTATGAAACCTTAAAACATACTGGAGAATTTCCGATTATTGGTGTGAATACGTTCTTGAGTTCAAAAGGCTCGCCAACTGTAATACCGGCAGAAGTAATTCGTGCTACAGAAGAAGAAAAGCAATATCAAATCGATATGTTAGAAAATCTGCATCAATCGGGTGCTGAAAAAGTAAATGAACATTTGAATGCTTTGCAAGAGGCTGCAATTAAAAACGAAAACTTGTTTGAACATTTAATGGAAGCAACAAAAGTTTGTTCGCTTGGGCAAATTACGAGTGCTTTGTTTGAAGTGGGTGGTCAGTATAGAAGAAATATGTAAAAAGTATCAAATCAAAAAAGTAAAAGTCATAATTACTCAAAATGTGTTTATGACTTTTTTATTTTAGTGTAATCTGTATTTTCTGTTGTAATTGATTTAATAGTACTTGGTATTTACTAATTTCTATCAAATCTTCATCTTCTTTTGAAAAATCTAAAAGTTCCTCTAATGATTCCTCAGCGTCTAGCAATTTGTAATTGGCATCAATAAATTCTTTCTTAGCCATTAGATTTATTATGCCTTGCACTTGATTTTTTAAGGTGATAAATTTAGAATCACCCATTATCATTAGAATTTTGACTGTTAAACTTTTTCGCAATCGCTTTTAGTTTTTCCTTTCGAAGAAGTTCAGCTTGTTTGACTTTGTCTTGTGCTTTGTGCAATTTATCATTGTGTTTTTTGATATTGCGTTCGTTATTTCTTCCCATGAGTTATTAGTAATGGGTTCAAAAATAGTCATAAATATTTGCCAATTTTATTTTTTGGATTGGTATTTGAAAGTGCCCTATAAAATCTTAAATATTGAAATCATGAAAAAAATAATTTTACTTCTAGTTATTGTTACTACCATTAGTTTTATGAGTTGTGAAGGTCCTGAAGGTCCTCAGGGGCAAACTGGATATAGTGCGGAGGCAATTGTTTATGAAACAATTCCAATTAATTTTTTAGCCCCAAGTTTTGGTGTTTTTTATACTTTCCCTAGTCCTGCATTACGATCAGATCATGTATTAGTGTATAGATTATCTGGAATAGATCAAGGAGAAGATGTTTGGCAATTAATACCTCAATATAAATATTTTCTTAACGGGACTTTAGATTTTGGATATAATTATGATGCTACTCGCTTTGATGTCAATATCTACTTAGAAGGAAATGATTTGCAGAACTTAAATGATAACTTAAGATTGGGGCAAATTTTTAGAGTTGTAATTATTCCTGGTCAATTTGCTAATAAAGGAACTAAAAACGCTTTAGATTTAAGTGATTATAAAAAAGTAATAAAAACTTTTAAGATTGATGAAACGAAAATAAAGCGTTTCAATTAAATTTTTACAATACAATAAACCGCCAAACTAGGCGGTTTTTTTATGCTTCTTTTTTTGAATCACTAATCAAAGAAACCAAAATGCCAATGATAAGTGCTAATGCAATAAATCCTAACGAAGCCCATTCAGGGATTTCAACAAAGTCATGTAAGAGCATTTTTAGTCCAACGAAGCTTAATATCGCTATCAAACTGTATTCTAAATAACTGAATTTTTCTAGCATATTCGCTAAAAAGAAATACATCGAACGCAATCCTAAAATGGCAAAGATGTTCGAACTGAATACTAAAAACGGATCCGAAGTGATGGCTAGAATTGCAGGAACGCTATCCACGGCGAATAACACGTCCATCACTTCAATGACAACTAAAGCTACAAAAAGAGGCGTCGCATAAGTCTTTGTGTCTTTTTTGATAAAGAAATGAGCTTTGTCAGTATGGCTTGTTATTGGAATAAACTTTCCTAGAATTTTATATACGAATGATTCTTTAGGTTCAAATTCATCTTCGTCTTTTGTAAATAACATTTTTAAGGCAGTAAAAAGTAAAAATGCTCCGAACAAATAGGTCGTCCAAGTGAATTTAGTAATCAGCATTACACCAAAGAATATCAACAAACCTCTAAAGATAATTGCACCAATAATCCCCCAAAATAGAATGCGATGTTGGTATTTCTGAGCGATTTTAAAAGAGCTAAAAATAATAGCGATAACAAAAATATTGTCAATGCTTAAAGATAATTCTATTAAATACCCAGTAATATACTTTATAGAAGCTGTTGATGGCTTAAGTCCGTCTGGATTAGCAATATGTTTATTTCCATACAACCAATAAATAACTCCGGAAAAACAAAAAGATAATGTAACCCAAATTGCGGTCCATTTGCTAGCTTCTTTTGTACTTATTATATGTGGTGTTTTATTGAAAACCCCTAAATCTAAGGCTAGAAAAATAAGTATAATGAATAAAAAAAGAATCCAAACAATCATAATTTATTATTAAGTCGATACTGCAAATATAAATCATACGAGATGAAGTACAATTTTATTGAGATTATTTGTATTTCATCTAGAATTTCGTCTAGTTTAACTATTTTATTATTTTTACCCCTAAAAAAATAGGGTTAATTTATTTTTAGTGTAATATTTTTATATATTTGCTCAAAATTAATAGGGTACAACTCAGTAAATTAAATTTTATGGCAACATTACGTTTTCAAGCTTTAAAAGAAGCATCCAACAGAATTCCAGTTAAATTTGAAGAAACCGACAAAAAATCAACTTTATTCGGATCCAATGTGTTTAATGATAAAGCAATGAAGCAATTTTTGACTTCAGATGCTTTTAAAGGTGTTCGTGACGCGGTGCAGCATGGAACAAAAATCGATAGAAAATTAGCAGACTATATTGCAATGGGGATGAAAGAATGGGCTTTGTCTAAAGGCGTAACCCATTATACGCATTGGTTTCAACCATTAACTGGAGCAACCGCAGAAAAACACGATGCGTTTTTTGAAACTTCGTATGACGGTAGCGATCCAGTTGAAAAATTTGGTGGTGGACAATTAGTACAACAAGAACCTGATGCATCTAGTTTCCCTAATGGTGGAATTAGAAATACTTTCGAAGCAAGAGGATATACCGCTTGGGATCCAACATCTCCAGCTTTTATCTTCGGAACTACTTTGTGTATTCCAACAGTTTTTATTTCCTATACTGGGGAAGCATTAGACAATAAAATTCCTTTACTACGAGCTTTATCCGCTATGGATGATGCAGCAACTTCGGTTTGTAAATATTTCGACAAAAATGTAAAGAAAGTAACGGCGACTTTAGGTTGGGAACAAGAATACTTTTTGGTTGACAAGTCTTTAGCGAATTCTCGTCCAGACTTGAAGATGACGGGAAGAACATTACTTGGACACACTTCTGCCAAAGGACAACAATTAGACGATCATTATTTTGGTTCTATACCAACTCGTGCTTTAACGTATATGAGAGATTTAGAGCAAGAATGTATGTTGTTAGGAATTCCGGTAAAAACGCGTCACAATGAAGTAGCTCCAAATCAATTTGAGTTGGCACCAATTTTTGAAGAAACCAATTTAGCGGTAGACCACAACTGTTTGTTGATGGATGTCATGCAAAAAGTAGCAGAACGTCATGACTTTACCGTTTTATTTCACGAGAAACCTTTCAAAGGTGTCAACGGTTCAGGGAAACACAATAACTGGTCTTTAGCGACAGATACGGGTGTGAACTTATTGAGTCCTAGTAAAACGCCTATGAGTAATTTGCAATTTTTGACTTTCTTTGTGAATACCATCAAAGCAGTGAATGATTACGAAGCGTTATTGAGAGGTTCCATAGCAACAGCCAGTAACGATCACCGTTTGGGAGCAAATGAAGCACCACCAGCAATCATTTCAGTGTTTATTGGGGAACAATTGACGAAAGTCTTGGCAGAATTAGAAGGTGTAACAACGGGTAAATTATCTCCTGAAGAAAAAACCGATTTGAAATTGAATGTAGTAGGCAAGATTCCAGATGTATTGCTTGACAATACCGACAGAAACAGAACTTCTCCTTTTGCTTTTACTGGAAATAAATTTGAATTTAGAGCGGTTGGTTCTTCTGCGAATTGTTCGAATGCCATGACGACTTTGAATACGATTGTTGCTAAACAATTGAAAGATTTTAAAGTTGCGGTTGATGCTTTAATTGATACTAAAGGTTTGAAAAAAGACGAAGCTATTTTTAATGTATTGAGAGAATATATTAAAGTATCGAAAAATATCCTTTTTGAAGGTGATGGATATAGCGAGGCTTGGGAAAAAGAAGCGGCGAAAAGAGGTTTGAGTAATTTCAAAACGACACCACAAGCTTTAAAGGCTAGAGCCTCTAAACAAGCACTGGATTTGTTTTCCGAAATGGGCATCATGAATCATGTGGAAGTTGAAGCGCGTTACGAAATCGAATTGGAAGAATACACCAAAAAGATTCAAATTGAAGGTCGCGTATTAGGTGATATAGCTAAAAATCATGTGATTCCAACAGCAATTCGCTACCAAAACACCTTGATTGAAAACGTACGTGGCTTGAAAGAAATCTTCGGAAAAGACTTCGAAAAAATTGCTAAAGAGCAAATCGTTTTGATCAAGGAAATTTCGGCTCATATTGAAGGTATCAATACCAAAGTAGAAGAAATGACTGAGGCAAGAAGAAAAGCCAATGCTTTAACGGATGCTCATAAAATGGCGGATTCGTATTGTGAAAAGGTAAAACCATATTTCGAAATTATTCGCGAACACTGCGATAAATTAGAGTTATTAGTGGATGACGAAATTTGGACATTGACGAAATATAGAGAATTGTTATTTACGAAGTAAAAATTGTAAGTATTAAATAAAACAACACCTGATACGTTATCTAATGTATCAGGTGTTTTTGTTTAAATAATATTGTAACTTTCCTCAACCAATTCACTCACTTATGAAGTTGTTTTTTTTTCTTTTGATTACTGGTTTGTTTTGCAATAACATTCGCTGTCAGGAACAATTTTCTGTCTATTTCGATAGTAATCAATTTGAATTGACAGCCAAGGAGAAATACAATCTTACTAATTGGATAAATCTCAATCAAAATATCAAAGTCGTTGGTATCCATGGATTTACTGATGAAGATGGAAGTACTGGTTTTAATGATACGTTAGCGAAAAACAGAATTAATTTCATTTTTAATTTAATCAAAGACAAAATTAAAATTCGTGAAGATTTCAAAACGAGAAACTTTGGTGAGTTGCATCAACTGTCTAAAATTAAAGCTGAAAACAGGAAAGTAACGTTGTTTTATATCGAAGCAAAAGATTTTGAAAGAGAGAATGAAATACTCGGAATCAAAGAAGTAGTTCCAGTCGAAGAGCTCAAAGAAATCATTCGATATCCTGAAAAATTAGTGTTTGACAATCCAGATGGATCAAAATCAGAATACCTTTTGGATGTTGCTTTCATGAAGAAAATTGCTGAAACACCAGTAGGAGAAAAGCTTAAAATTGAAAATTTAAATTTTAAAATTAATACTTTTATTGTCATCCCAGAATCTAAAGGGAAAATGTATGAATTGCTTTTAGTGCTTCAAAAAAATCCTAAACTTAGAATTGAAATTCAAGGACATTTATGTTGCATGCCAGTTGATCGATTGGATTTGTCAACACAACGAGCCAAAGCGATTAATAATTTTTTGATTGCGAATGGTATTCATGAAAAACGTCTTACTTATAAAGGTTTTGGAAGCTCACATCCCGTTTTTCCTTTGCCTGAAAAAGACGAATCGCAACGAGCAGCCAACCGTAGAGTTGAAATTGAAATTGTATCGAATTAAAAAGCATTACAATGAAAAGGAATTGGAATCTAATAATCCTGTTTTTTTGCGCTACTCTTGGCCTACATGCTCAAGAGAAAGAAACTATTTTTTTTGATTTCGACCAATATACTCTTAATGAATCAGCTATCAGTCAATTGCAAACATGGATTGCCCAAAATCCTAAGATCGAAGTCACGAAGATTTATGGTTTTTGTGATTGGAAAGGCACGAATTCTTATAATGATTCCCTGTCATTAAAAAGAGTTTCGACTGTTTTTGAATATTTAAATAAACAAAAAATAAAAGTTGTTAACGGCTATGAAATCAAAGGTTTTGGAGAAGATTTCGAACAATCGAAAGTGCAATCTGAAAATCGTAAAGTACTGATTGTCTATGCGATTAGAAAAGAAGTAATTAAAAAACCTGTTGACTTGCAAAACGATTCTATTCCATTGTCTATAAAGTTTAAAGAAGCTAAAATTGGCGATGTTATTCGATTAAAAAACATTTATTTTTTTAATATGACACCACGAATTTTACCTAAATCTAAGCCTGTTTTAATAGACTTATTATGTGCATTAGTTGATAATCCAAAACTTAAAATAGAAATACAAGGACATATATGTTGTCAAAAAGTATATGACATCAATGAATTATCCGTGATGCGAGCACGTGCGATTTACAACTATTTAGTGGGGCAAAAAATCAACAGAAAGCGTCTTTCTTATAAAGGATTCGGAACAAGTAATCCTATTCATCCCATTCCTGAAAAAAATGCTCAAGAACAAGATGAAAATCGTAGAGTTGAAATTTTAATTCTCGAAAATTAGTTCTTACAATCCTAAATCAAATAGTTATCTTTGCCCAACAACTACACAACTAAAGAATGAGTTCAGATACTTCCAAACGTTATGCTGACCGCGGGGTTTCAGCATCTAAAGAAGACGTTCACCAAGCCATAAAAAACATCGATAAAGGATTATTTCCAAAAGCTTTCTGCAAAATTGTTCCAGATTATTTGACGAAAGACGACGAGTATTGTTTGATAATGCACGCGGATGGCGCTGGCACAAAATCCTCTTTAGCCTATATGTACTGGAAGGAAACTGGGGATATTTCGGTATGGAAAGGTGTTGCTCAAGATGCTTTAATCATGAATATTGATGATTTGTTATGTGTGGGCGCTACTGATAACATATTGCTTTCCTCCACAATTGGAAGAAACAAAAATAGAATTCCAGGCGAAGTGATTTCTGCCATTATCAATGGAACTGAAGAGCTTATTTCGGAACTAAAATCGTATGGTGTAACGATTCATTCTACAGGAGGTGAAACAGCTGATGTGGGGGATTTAGTGCGAACGATTATTGTTGATTCGACCGTTACAGCTCGAATGAAAAGAACAGATGTTATTGATAATGCGAATATCAAAGTGGGAGATGTGATTGTCGGTTTGGCTTCTTTTGGTCAAGCCAATTATGAAAAATCGTATAACGGTGGCATGGGAAGTAACGGATTGACTTCTGCTCGTCATGATGTTTTTTGTCATGAATTAGCTTCAAAATACCCTGAAAGCTTTGATGATTTAGTGCCAAAAGAATTAGTCTATTCAGGTCAAATGCAACTTACCAATAGTGTTGTAAATTCACCTTTAGATGCCGGTAAATTAGTACTTTCTCCTACAAGAACCTATGCTCCAATTATCAAAAAAATACTCGAAAAGCACACTTCAAAAGACATTCATGGAATGGTGCATTGTAGTGGTGGTGCTCAAACTAAGATTCTACATTTTATTGAAAACCTCCATATTATAAAGGACAATTTGTTTCCAATTCCACCTTTATTTCAAATGATTCAAGAACAATCCAAAACCGATTGGAAGGAAATGTATCAAGTGTTTAACTGTGGTCATCGAATGGAACTGTATCTTTCTGAAGAATTGGCTGAGGATATTATTGCCATTTCTGAATCGTTTGGAGTTCCTGCTCAAATTGTAGGTAGAGTAGAAGCTTCGGACCTAAAAAAACTAACAATTCAAAGTGTATACGGAGTTTTTGAATATTAATTTGAAGCTATTTTTCAATCAAACCATTATAGCTTTCGTATCTATTGATTAGTTTTCCAGTACATACGTCAAGTTCAATTATTTCCAATTCTACAATTTTTTTCGTTTCATTTATTTTTATCGTTTTATTGGCTATAGAATAAATGTATTTTTCTTTCTTCTTGGAATATTCCAATATTGGCTCACTTAGAGTATGATTTTTTCCATTAAATATTTGAATGGCAATTTCTTTTGCTTTTTGTTTTGTAATAAAGTTTGATGGTTCATCTTTAATTAAGAAATCGGGTATTGCATTCAAATTAGGCTCTTCTAACAACTCTAAATTTGCATCTAATTTGATCCAAATCCCGGATTTCACACCTTCATTTTAGTGTAATTGAACTGATACAACACCCATATTTCATTGAATTTTTTTGTGATTTTTCTTTTATTTATAAGCAGCTCGGATACTAACTTTTTATTGGAAGCTAAATAGTTGTAATGGGTTCCTTCATTTGAAATTTCAAAATAAGGAAATAGATGTTCCCCAACTCTTGAAATCAAAATACTGTCTGTAACTGCTATGATTGTATTGGTTTTGATAGTTATCGCGAATGCAGACAAATGCAAATGAATGCACACCAACAAAATAACAAATCGTATGAATTTATTGGACAACATATAATATAGTTTCTAAAACACAAACAGCACATTTATAAATAGTTAGACAAAGTTTAGTTCTTTCTGTAGTTATTCCTAAAATACTCGATGAAATTCGAAAAAATCTATACGACTGACGAATTACAAGCTTCAACTCTATTAAAAATTCATGATTTCAAACAGATGGATTGTATTTTTATGCTACCTGCACAATTTTTCCGGCCTAAATACTAACTTTACAGTCGTTGAATTAAATATATATGCGATGCAAATCAAACCTAAATTTGGAATAGACAAATTGCTTTTTGGAATGAAAATTAACGATGTTAAAAGTTTGTTTGGAGAACCTAACAAACAATTTAAAGATGAGGATAAGAATTTGATTTATGTTTATAATCAGTTTCAATTGCGTTTGACATTTTATGAAGATGAAGCCTTTCGATTAGGGTATATGATTTGTTCTAACCCAGATTTACTTCTTTTTGATGCACTCGTTATAGGAAGAAAAGTAGAAGAAGTCAAAAAAGAATTAGAAAAGAACCACTTTAAAGACTGGGAAAAAGAAGATTTTGATATAGCTGAAAACCATTTCAATGAAGAGCATTGGTTGATTTTGCAAAGCGAATTTGATCAAATACGGAAAGTGGAAATCGGAGCTATCATCAATAAAAAAGATGAGTTTGACTGGAAATTTTAAAATAAAAAAGGGATTTTCAACTGAATGAAAATCCCTTTTTTTATACCTGTAAACTAAATTATTGTTTTGGAGTTGCTTCTGCTGTTGGTACAGTTTCAATTAATTCCACTTCAAAAATAATGTTTGAATTAGGTGGAATTACATTTCCAGCGCCACGCTCGCCATAAGCTAATGCAGAAGGAATAAACAATACCGCTTTATCACCAAATGACAAACTATTAATACCTTCTAAAAAGCCAGGAATTAAACCGTCTTTTTTACCCGCTTGGAAAGGAAATGGATTGTAACCATTTTGTTTTGCACGATTTTCATCATATTTACCATAGCTTTTTACAACATCTTCGTAGCTACTGTCAAATAAAGAACCGTCTTCTAAATAACCCGCATAATGAATATAAAATGTAGACCCATCTGCTGGTTTTTTTCCAGTTCCCGCTTTTATAACTTTTGATTCCAAACCAGTAGCAGATTTAGTAGCTGTTGTTCTTACTCCAGCTAAATATTTTACTTTTTCCGCCATTACTGGAGCATATTTAGCAGCATATGCTTTCTTAGTTTCAGCATCTAAAGCAGCTTGTTTTGCTTTCTCTTCCGCTTGAATTGCTGCTTGTTTTTTATCATCTTCTCCTTTTGTGCTATAATAATCTGAAAATACTTTTAAAGCATTAAAGTTAGTAGCATCTTTTCCTTTTCTAACGATAGTAACTTTGTTCATCAAATCATCTTGAGCGATAGCATTTACAACATCTTGTCCAGAAACCACATAACCAAAAATAGTATGTTTTCCATTCAGCCAAGGAGTGTCTTTATGAGTAATAAAAAACTGACTGCTATTGGTAGCTGGGCCAGAATTAGCCATAGCTAAAATACCTGCTTTATCGAAAACAAATTCCGGAACGATTTCGTCTTTAAAACTATAACCACAACCACCAGAACCATTTCCAGCGGGGTCGCCACCTTGAATCATAAAATCTTTGATAACTCTATGGAATTTCAACCCATCGTAATACGGTTTTCCTTTGAGTTTTTCATCAGTTATAAAAGTGTTTTTTCCTTCCGCTAGAGAAACAAAATTAGCTACAGTAATAGGTGTTTTTTGGTATTCCAAACGAATCACAATTTTTCCTTTTGCTGTTTCAATTTCTGCGAACATTCCTTCAGCAGTAGATTGCGGGGTTGCTTTAGGGGTTACTTTTTTAGCAGTAACAGTTGTTGTCGGTTTTTTAGCAACCATTGGTTTTTTAGCCTTTTGAGAATAACCACTCATAATTCCTAAAAACAATAAAAAGATAACTTTAATTTTCATTTTCATTTGATTAATATTTTCCTTACTTAATTCGCTTAGTGCAGGGATTTTCAGGTTTTTTCCCTTTTTTTAATTTAGTATTAATTTATTTTGGCATTGACTCAAGAAGTTCAATTTCAAAAATGATATTGGCATTTGGTGGGATGACATTTCCTGCTCCTTGAGCTCCGTAACCTAGTGAAGATGGAATGAATATAACTGCTTTGTCTCCAAAAGATAATTTTTCAATTCCTTCAATAAAACCAGGAATCATCCCGTCTTTTTTCCCTGCTTCAAATGGAATTGGCATGTATTGTCTAGCATCGCATCTTTGCTGGTCAAATTTACCAAAAGTTTTGGAAACATCTTCTAAACTGCTGTCAAACAATTCACCGTTCTCAAGATAGCCTGCATAATTAATAAAAATTGGATCACCTGTTTTGGGCTTTTTTCCTTTTCCTTTTGTGGTAATTTTGAAAGCTAATCCAGAATTCGTTTTAATTGCAGTGTTTTTTAATTGATTAAAATAAGCTGCTTTTTTTTCTTTTACTACTTTATATTTAGCATCGTAAAGTTTTTTGTTTTCAGCTTCAATGGCTGCTTGTTTTTTTTGATTTTCTGATTCTTTAGAAAAATAACTTGAAAATACTTTTACAGCATCAAACTTTTTGGCTTCAGCACCATTTCTAATAATAGTAATTTTTACTATTTCATCATTTTGTTGAATGGCATTAACAACCTCCATACCTTTATCTATAACATGACCAAAAACAGTGTGTTTTCCATCAAGCCATGGTGTTGCAACATGTGTAATAAAAAATTGACTACTATTGGTACTTGGGCCAGAATTCGCCATAGCTAATATGCCACCTTTATCAAATTTCAAATCCGATATTTCGTCTTTAAACATATAACCTGCGCCTCCAGAGCCATCCCCTAAAGGATCACCTCCTTGAATCATAAATTCTGGAATCACTCGATGAAATTTCAATCCATCATAAAAAGGTTTTCCTTTATATTGTTCGTCAACAAAAGAGTTTTTACCTTCTGCTAAACTCACGAAGTTTGCTACAGTAATTGGAGCTTTATTGAATTCAAGTTGAACAATGATAATACCTTTGTTCGTGGTGATTTCAGCAAATAAACCATCAGGCAAATTGTTTTGATTTTCTTTACAGGATAAAAGAGAAATTAAAGCAAATAAAAATAAAAAAGAATGCTTGTTCATTAGATTACATTATTCAGGTTGGATACTATTTTCGGGAGTAAAATCAATTAAAGTTACAGTACATATTAAAGGCTGATTATGTCCAATACGGCGATCATCACCATGATATCCATACCCCATATGAGATGGAAATAAGAAAGTTACCGTTTCGTTTTTACGCATTAATTTGATACCATCACGAAGCCCCATGATTATTTTTTGCTCTTTATCTACATGATATTTTTGAAGTCTTAATTCGAGTTCAGAGTAAATCACATTACCATCAAGATCTTTTAATTCATAATTAAAATTAGCAATGTCTCCTTTTTTAGGACGCAAAGTATCTAAGATGTTTTTTTTATCATAACGATACCAATATCCTTTTTTGGAAGCAATATATTTTATATTTGGATCACTCTTGATAATGGAATCAATTTTTGCTTCTTCTCCAGAAATCAATTTTTTATTACGTTCTACAGATTCATTAAGGAATGATCCTGAAGATTGAGAAATTGGTCTTCGAGCTTGTTGCTGAGAACAACAACTTAATATTAAAACGCTAAAAATTAAAAAGATATATTTCATAGTAGATGTATTCATGAATTAAATGCTGATTTCGTTGATTAATTCTTTGAATTTTGATACCGTATCCTTAAGGCTAAGATAGGATTTGCCTCCTGCCGCATTGATGTGTCCGCCACCATTAAAATGATTTCTAGCAAATTGATTTACATCAAAATCACCTTGAGATCGAAAGGATATTTTAATGATATTTTCATCTTTGTGTTCGATAAAAATGGCAGCAAAATCAATTCCTTTTATAGTTAATCCATAATTCACAATGCCTTCAGTATCTCCTTTTACATATTGAAATTGATCCAATTCTTTTTGTGAAAGTGAAATATAAGCCGTTTTGTGTTCTGGAACGACCACCATATTTTGCAATGCTCTGCCTAATAATTGAAGGCTATGGTAAGAATTATTGTCAAAAAGCAACATTGGAATTTTAGTGTTTTCAACTCCTAAATCAATCAATTCTGCGATGATTCGATGTGTTGTTCCAGTAGTTTTAGGAAAACGAAACGAACCGGAATCGGTTAAAATTCCAGTGTAAATGCATGTTGCAATGGTTTTGTCTAAATGTTCTTTTTGCTTTATGAAGGAAATAAAATTATAAATCATTTCACAAGTCGATCCAAATTGCGTATCGGAATACGTGAAGGTGGCATAATTATCAGGACTCTGATGATGGTCAATCATGATAAATGGAGCTTTCAATTGAACCAGAGTTTTTTCCATTTCACCCACACGATGCAATGCATTAAAATCTAAAGTAAAAATCAAATCACAATCTTGAAGCAATTGAGTCGTTTTTTCTTTTTCATTTTCAAAGATTAAAACTTTTTCACTACCAGGTAACCAGGCTAAAAATTCAGGAAATTCATTCGGAGCAATAACTGTAGGTTGATGATTTCCTTTTAAAAGAAAATGATACAAAGCTAATGTAGACCCCATAGCGTCTCCGTCGGGGCTTCTGTGTGGGATAATTGCAATTTTTTTAGGAATAGCAAGCAACTCAACAATAGATTCGATATCCTCTTTTTTCATAGAGTGCGAAGTTACATTTTTTTCCCAAAAAAGAAAGATTTTAACAACTTGTTACGAATTTATTTAAGAAGCGTCAATCCTAACCAAACTGCGCCAATTCCTATAATGACACTACTAATAATGTAAAGAAATGCCCATCCGAAATTTCCGTTTTGAAGTAAAGTAATGTTTTCAAAACTAAAGGCTGAAAATGTAGTAAAACCACCGCAAAACCCCGTCACTAATAACCATTTGATATTGCTATTGGTCAATTGATTTTTTTCTAAATAACCTAAAATGAGTCCTATTAGCAAACAACCAATAGCATTGACAAGAAAAGTAGCTAAAGGGAAAACGGAAGTGTAATATTTTTGGAGTATTACTGATGAAAGATATCTAAGCACACTTCCTAAACTTCCTCCAAGAGCAATAAATATGAGCGTTCGTAACATGAAAATTTATTTGATGTAAATATAGTTAAATGCATTTAGTTTTTTTCATATTCTATTTTCAAGTATAAAATATAAAAAGTATTTTTGTCCATGCAACACAACGTACTTATTTTAGATTTCGGATCGCAATACACACAACTTATTGCCCGAAGAGTTCGCGAGCTCAACATATTTTGCGAAATATTTCCTTACAACCATTTTCCAACTGATTTATCGAGTTACAAAGCAGTCATCCTTTCCGGAAGCCCTTTTTCGGTTCGGGGTGAAGATGCTCCACATCCAGATTTGTCTCAAATACGAGGAAAATTACCCTTGTTGGCAGTTTGTTATGGAGCTCAATATTTAGCCCATTTTAGTGGAGGCGAAGTGGCTTCTTCCAACACTAGAGAATATGGGAGAGCTAATTTGTCTTATATAAAAAGCGATGAAATTTTCTTTGAGGGTATTGATCTTCATTCTCAAGTTTGGATGTCACATAGTGATACAATCAAAAAACTGCCAACAAAAGGTATTAAATTGGCGAGTACTCATGATGTAGATAACGCTGCGTATAGAATTGAAAATGAGTTAACTTATGCAATTCAATTTCACCCAGAAGTCTATCATTCAACGGATGGAAAATTGATGCTAGAAAATTTTTTAGTCAAGATAGCTCAAGTACCACAAAATTTTACACCCAAAGCTTTTGTTGGTGAAATGGTATCAGAATTAAAAGAAAAAATACAAAATGACAAAGTTGTTTTAGGGCTTTCAGGAGGAGTAGATTCAACAGTTGCTGCAGTATTGTTACATCAAGCTATTGGAAAAAACCTATATTGTATCTTTGTAAATAACGGTTTGTTACGGAAAAATGAATTTGAAAGTGTGCTCGACCAATACCAACATATGGGTTTGAATGTAAAAGGTGTTAATGCTTCCGATCGGTTTTTAAATGAATTGGATGGTGTAAGTGATCCAGAAACCAAACGTAAAATTATTGGGCGTGTTTTTATTGAAGTTTTTGATGACGAATCTCATTTAATTGAAAATGTAAAATGGTTGGCCCAAGGAACCATTTATCCGGATGTCATAGAATCGGTTTCTGTAAAAGGACCTTCAGCTACCATCAAATCGCATCATAACGTAGGCGGACTACCAGATTATATGAAATTGAGTATTGTTGAGCCATTGCGAATGCTTTTTAAAGACGAAGTTAGAAGAGTTGGGGCAACCTTAGGGATAGATGCTGCGTTATTAGGGCGTCACCCATTTCCAGGGCCTGGGTTGTCTATCCGAATTTTAGGTGCGATAACTTTAGAAAAAGTTCGTATCTTGCAAGAGGTTGATGCTATATTTATAGATGGACTAAAATCATCTGGTTTGTATGATAAAGTATGGCAAGCAGGTGCTATACTTTTACCTGTAAATAGCGTTGGAGTAATGGGAGACGAACGAACCTATGAAAAAGTTGTTGCCTTAAGAGCAGTAGAGTCTACAGACGGTATGACTGCAGACTGGGTGCATTTGCCGTATGATTTTTTGATGAAAATTTCAAATGAAATAATCAATAAAGTAAAAGGAGTGAATCGTGTTGTTTACGATATAAGTTCAAAACCACCTGCTACGATTGAATGGGAATAATAAAATAGAAAAGTGATGAGAAATATTTTAATAACATTTTTAGTTTTTACTTTTTTTTATAATGGTTTTAGTCAATCAAAGAAAAAAGAGCAAGAAGTTGATATCATTAATCATGAAGTAAAATTAGGAGAGTCGATTCGTTTACTTTCCAAAAAGTATTTAGTTGATCCTGCTGAAATTTACAAATTAAATAAATTTGCAGTTGATGGTATTAGTGAAGGAATGGTTCTTAAAATTCCTGTACCAAAAAAAGCAGGAGTAATTCAGAAGGATGCTGATCCTGTTGAAAATGTTGAGCCAATTTCAAAAGAAAATGAAGTTGTTGAAACAAAGCAACCTATTAAAGAAGAGACAATTCCAACTCCAAATAACGATATCAAACAAATTGTTATCACAGAGAATAAAACAGAAATTAATCATAAAGTAATCGCAAAAGAAACGCTTTATAGTTTGGCTAGAGATTATAATGTATCCGTTGATGAGATTAAAGCAAACAACCCAGAAGTTGCTAAAAGTGGTTTGCAAATCGGTCAAATTATAAAAATTCTAACCAATAAAGAAACCGAAATCAAACAGTCTAAAGCAATAGTAATTTCAACTCCAGTAAAAGAAAACACTAGGTCAACGAGCTCTTCAAATACAATTAAACATACAGTTTTGCCAAAAGAAACATTCTATAGTTTATCCAAAAAATACAATGTAACTGTAGAAGACATTAAAAAACAGAATGAAAATTTGTTAATAAACGGTTTACAAGTAGGGCAGGTGTTGGAAATAAAACCCAATAATTAAGTATTAAATTTGTTTTTAATAAACTTATTGCTAATACAACTTGAAACTAAATGAAACATAAATTATTATTTTCTATACTAGTCATACTTTTATATACTAGTTCCTTGTTTGCTCAAGATAAGAATTATACTAAGCATACGGTTGCCAAAGGAGAAACGATTACTCAAATTGCTGGTAAATACAAAGTAACTCCTTTTGATATCTACAAATTAAATCCAGATGCTCAAAAAGGAATTAATGAGAATGACTTGATTTTAATTCCTATTTCTTCTATTTCAAAATCAGAATCTCCAAAAGTCACAGAAAAACCAAAATCAACGGCAAGTAAAACTCATATTGCAAAACCAAAAGAAACCTTATATAGTATTTCTAGAGATTATAATGTCAATGTTGAAGATCTGAAAACCTTAAACGCGGATGTTTTGATTAACGGATTAAAAATTGGACAAACCATAAAAATTCCAAGCTCAAATTCATTAGAATCTCCAGCAAAACCTATAGATGTAGTTACAGAAACACCGGTAAAACCTAAAGAAGTAGTTATAGAAACCAAAACTACAGCTCCAATTGTTTCAAATGCTAGTTCTGAAAAAAGTGTTTTTCATATCGTGGAAGCTAAAGAAACTAAATTTGGAATTGCTAAGAAATACGGAATTACTATTCAAGAATTAGAAAAAAGAAATCCTGAAATAGTATCTAATTTAACTGTGGGTTATAAATTGATAATAAGCGGAGTTGCTTCTAAATCAGAGCCTATTAAAACAGAAGCCTCAAAACCAGTTGTCGAAAAGCCTAAACCGGTAACTACAGAAATTGTAAAAGATGAAATTGTTGAAACAAAAACTATTCGCACACTTACAAAAAATGGGTATGCTAATTATGAAGTAAAAGCTGGGGAAACAATGTATAGTTTGACCCAATATTTTAAAATTTCAGAAGAAGAATTCATTCAACTTAATCCTTCCTTGAAAGATGGGGTAAAAACGGGGATGATTTTAAAAGTTCCTGGAAATGGTACTATTAAAACGGAATCAGGATCAAATCCAGTTTATAAAGTTGCATCGACTACTGTTATTCCAAATACAACTAAAAAACAGTTGGTACTTTTGTTGCCATTTAATGCCGCTAAAATTCAAAATGATACGCTTAAAACGATAGAAGTTCGTTTGAAAAAAGATGCTTTTCTCAACATGACCCTCGATTTTTATTCGGGTGCATTAATGGCAATTGATTCCGCTAAAACATTGGGACTAAATGTTGATGTTACCATTTTAGATTCTGAAGAAAGTAAAATTAGTTCCAACATTGAAAATGCTATAAAGAAAAATAATGTTCAAGATGCGGATGCCGTTATCGGACCTTTCTATCAACAATATATCGAAAAAACGGCAGAGCTTTTAAAAGATAAAAACGTCCCAGTAATCTCTCCTTTATCTAAAGAAATAGGGCAGTCATTTCCCAATTTATTTCAGGCAATGCCACCAAGTGATTATGGAAAATCAGCGATGTTTAATTTTATGTTGGCTAAAAACGGAAACATAATTGTCGTGAGTGACCCGAAAAGAGTTTACAATAAGGATTTTATTACTAAAAATTATCCCTCCGCGAAGTTTGTTACCCTACTAGACAATGGTGCTTTGGATATAGTAAATTTAAAATCGATGTTCGTCAAAGGAACTCAGAATTTTGTCGTTTTAGATTCCGAAAGAACTGGATTAATATTAGGGACTACCAATGTTTTGTTGAATGAAATGTCTAATTTCCAAATACAATTAGTCATAATCGAAACCAATGAAACTTTAGATTTTGAAGAAATTTCAATGAAACGATTGACAATTTTGAAGTTATTGTATCCTTCATTAACTCGTGAAAATTATTCGCCTGCTGCTACTAATTTTGAAAAAAATTATAAAGAAATCAACAAAGTCTTTCCTAATCAATTTGCCGTTCGCGGGTTTGATGTCACCTTTGATACTTTGATGCGTATTACTCAAAATAACTCGTTTATGTCTTCTGCAACCGATGTAAAATCAGAGCAAATTGAGAGCAAATTTGAATATGTAAAAAAAGGAAATGAAGGTTACGTGAATAATGGAATTTATATCATGGAATATCAGGACGATTTGTCTGTAAAACAAGTAAACTAATGACTTCAAGAATAACGTATTTAGGTGATTTGCGTACTTCTTGCGAACATCTCCAATCGGGAACTACAATTCTTACAGATGCTCCAACGGATAATCATGGTAAAGGAGAAGCGTTTTCTCCTACAGATTTAGTAGCCACTTCATTAGGGAGTTGTATGATTTCTATCATGGCTATTAAATCAAAAGATTTAGAAGTAGATTTGATAAATTCTACAATTGAAGTCACCAAAATCATGCAAGCTGAACCAAGAAAGATTTCAAAAATTGTAGTGGTATTAAATATGCCTGCTTTAGTAGATGAAAAATCGAAAACAATTTTAGAACGTGTAGCGATGAATTGCCCGGTGTTATTAAGTTTACATCCCGATATCGAAAAAGACATTACTTTTAAATGGAAATAAATTAAAGTAAAAAGAATCAAGAGCCAAGAATAAAGACAATTTTCTTGGCTCTTGTTTTTTCTTTTTCAGAACCTTTTAACTGTAATCAAATGAATCCCGATCAAAAAAAACTCATTCAACTCGCACATACTAAAATGCCTTTCGGGAAATATGAAGGTCGATATATCATTGATTTGCCAGAATATTATATGGTTTGGTATCATAATAAAGGCTTTCCAAAAGGACAATTAGGGGAACAATTGCAACTTGTTTATGAACTCAAATTAAACGGATTGGAAGAGTTGATTCGAAATATCAAAAAGCACTACCCAAATAAGGATTATTAGATTGTTAGATATTTCGATTGTTAGATTTTAAAAGCATTTTTTTTTCTAATAATCTAACAATCTAATCTTCCAATTATCCATTTTAAATTATTACTTTTGCCACGTTTTTTATACAACTACAACACAACTACAACATCCAAAAAATGAATCAAACGAAATATATTTTTGTTACTGGCGGTGTGACTTC
>CANHMG010000034.1 GCA_947461795.1 Flavobacteriaceae bacterium
AATAATCTTGAGTTAGCCATTTGGATGGAAGCCGAGCGTATGTTGCATCCAGTCATCAATCAAATTGGTGTGGATACTCAAAAAGAAGTAGTAAAAGAAGAAAAAAGACTTAAAGTAGATAACCAACCGTATGGCAACGTAATCAAAGTTGTCAAAGAGAATTTATTTGTCAAACATCCGTACCGATGGGATATTGATGGTTCGATGGATCATATTGATGCCGCGACTTTAGAAGAATTCAAAGCATTTAATAAGAAATTCTACGTGCCTAATAACGCCGTATTAGTTGTGGCTGGAAATTTTGAAATTTCACAAGCCACCACCTGGATTAATAAATATTTCAATCTAGTTAAAAAAGCGCCGACTGTTGAAAAAACAGCAATAACTGAAGAGCCTATTACAAAAACACTTCAAGCTACTTTTGAAGATGCTAACATTCAAATTCCAGCTATTGTAGCCGCCTATCGAATCCCTTCTATGAAAACTAGAGATGCTAGAGTATTGGAATTAATTTCTACTTTATTATCCGATGGGAAAAGTTCACGATTGTACAAAAAAATTGTTGACGACAAAAAAATGGCATTGCAAATCGGTGCTTTTACAATGAATCAAGAAGATTATGGCATGTATATCCTATATGGACTCCCATTAGGAGAAAATACTACAGCCTCGATTTTGAAAGAAATTGATGATGAAATTCTTAAACTACAAACTGACTTAATTTCAGAAAAAGATTTTCAAAAATTACAAAATAAAATAGAAACTAATTTTGTAAACAACAATGCAACTTTAGAGGGTATTGCAGAAAATTTAGCGTCGTATTATTTGCTTTATGGCGACATCAATTTGATTAACACCGACATCACTAACTATCGCTCAATTACTCGTGAAGAAATTAGAACGGTTGCTAAAAACTACTTGAACACGAACAAACGACTGCTTTTAGATTATATTCCATCGAAAGACAAAACACAAAATTAATTTCACTTTTATGAAAAATATAGTATCCTTATTATTAAGTTTTCTTTTAGTTTATAGTATTCAAGCTCAAAACAACGCGCAGCCAAAACCTGGACCAGCGCCACAAATAAACATCGGAAAACCACAATCTTTTGAATTAAAAAACGGATTAAAAGTAATGGTTGTAGAAAATCATAAGCTCCCAAGAGTTTCCTTCAATCTTTCTATAGACAACGCTCCTTATTTGGAAAGTTTAAAAAAAGGGACGTCTGAATTGACAAGTTCCCTCATAGGAAGTGGTTCAGAAAAAATATCAAAAGATGCTTTTAATGAAGAAATAGATTTTTTAGGAGCTTATATTCGTTTTAGTAATAGAGGAGCTTATGCTAGTGGATTGTCTAAATATTCTCAAAGAATACTAGAATTGATGGCTGAAGGCGCATTAAATACTGTCTTTACTAATGCTGAATTAGAAAAAGAAAAAACAAAACTTATCGATGGTTTAAAAATTACAGAAAAAAGTGTACCGTCTGTTGCAAGAAGAGTCGAGAATGTATTGACTTACAGCAAAAACCACCCTTTTGGAGAATATCTTACAGAAGCATCCATCAATAGTATTACACTTGACGATATTCTTTTAAACTATACAAATTATTTTGTCCCTGAAAAAGCCTATCTAATTGTAATGGGAGATGTTACATTTGAGGAAATTAAATCACAAATTGAAAAAGTATTCCAACCTTGGCAAAAAGCAACAGCTCCTAATTTAAGTTATTCCAATCCAATAGATGTTCCAAATACTCAAATCAATTTTGTAGATATGCCCAATGCGGTGCAATCTGAAATTGCCGTGATGAATTTGTGTACATTAAAAATGAAAGATCCCGATTATTTCGCAGCAATTGTAGCGAATCAAATTTTGGGTGGGGATTATAATAGCTATCTTATGTCGAATTTGAGAGAGAAAAACGCTTGGACTTATAACGCTGGATCTCGTATTGGCGATAGCAGATATATTTCTCGATTTATTGCCTTTACGCAAGTGAGAAACGCCGTTACGGATAGCGCAATTGTAGAAATGCTTAATGAAATTAAACGCATTCGAACCCAAAAAGTATCCGATAAAGAATTGAAAAATGTCAAAGCGAGTTATATTGGTCAATTTGTAATGGAAATCGAAAAACCTGAAACAATTGCTGGTTATGCATTAGATATCAAAACACAAGGGCTTCCTGAAGATTTCTATGAAAAATATATAGAAAAGATAAATGCAGTGACAGCGGAAGATGTAATGCGAGTGGCGAATAAATATATATTGCCAGACCAAGAACGTATCGTTGTGGTAGGAAAAGGAGCTGATGTTTTAAATGCTTTAGAAAAATTATCCATTCCTATTTCCTATTTCGACAAGTTCGGTAATCCAACTGAAAAACCGAATTCTAAAATTGCAATTCTTAAAGATGTCACTGCTAAATCAGTTCTAGAAAAATACATAGCTGCCATTGGAGGAGAAAAAGCATTGAAAAATGTAAAATCAATATTTACTATTTCTTCCGGAACTATTCAAGGAGCTCCAATAGAATTGACTTCTAAAACTACAACCACCAATAAACAAATGCGTGAAATAAAAGTCATGGGAATGTCGATGATGAAACAAGTAGTCAATGAAAAAGGAGCCTATATTATTCAACAAGGTCAAAGAAAAGAATTAACTGGTGATGAATTAACTGAAATAAAATCGAGTGCTATTCCTTTTGATGAATTGGTTTTAATTAATAACCCAAATGTCGTCATAGAAGGAATTGAAAAATATAATGATTCCGACACTTATATATTAAAAGACGGGAATTTTAAATATTATTATGATATAAATTCCGGTTTAAAAGTAGCTGAAATAAAATCTATGAATGTCAATGGACAACTGCTATCTCAAACAAGTAATTTTAGTGATTATAGAGAGGTAAACGGTATCAAAATTCCCTATGTGAATACCATTAATATTGGAATGGAAGTTCTACTTACGACTACAGATGTCAAAATCAACGAAGGCGTTTCCGATATTGATTTTCAATAGTTTTTAAATAATAAATAAAATAGGCTATTAATAGTAAAAGCCTATTTTACTTTTTACTAGTCAGATAAACCCCAAATAAAATTATAAGTGCTCCAACCAATTGAACTAAAGTCAGCATTTCTTGATCTAACATTCCCCAAAAGAAGGCGACGATTGGAATTAAATACGTCACAGAAGTTGCGAAAACTGGCGATGACATTTGAATTAATTTAAAAAAGATAATATTCGCGATTCCAGTTCCGACGATTCCTAAAATCATAACATAAAAAATAGCATTTTTCACTTCTATTTGATGCATTGTATCGAAAAAACCTGTACTAAATAATATCAATAAAGCAGGAATAAGCATCACAGTAAAATTACCTGTACTTATACTTAAAGGGGATAAATCGGATAAATATTTTTTTATCAAATTGAC
Organism: Flavobacteriaceae bacterium; assembly: GCA_947461795.1. Lineage (GTDB taxonomy): Bacteria > Bacteroidota > Bacteroidia > Flavobacteriales > Flavobacteriaceae > Flavobacterium. The sequence goes on from CANHMG010000034.1 coordinate 3,453, forward strand.
ATTAGTAGCATAACATAAAGTCGCAATCAAAACTAAAATAGCATAATAATAATTTTGTTCTGGATGATGAATTGCACCATTTAAAATCAACAATGTTGTGCCAATAAGTCCAACAAGAACGCCTATAATTTGTGTTCTTTTGAATTGTAATCCAAAAAACAAGGCGCCAATTATTAATGCATTTAAAGGAGTCAACGAATTCAAAATTGAGCTCACCGAACTGTCAATTTGAGTTTGTGCAATGGCGAATAAAAAAGCAGGAATAAATGTGCCAAACAATGCTGTTAATGCTAAATACTTCCATTGATGAAGTGGGATTTTGGGTAAATTTCTAAACCCAATTGCAATTAAAAATAGCGCAGCAAAAATAATTCTCAAGGACCCAACTTGAAGCGGGTTTAACCCAATAAGTCCTCTTTTGATTAATATAAAGGAACTTCCCCAAATTAAGGCAAGAACAACTAAGTAAATCCATTTTAATTCTTTTGTTTTCATAAAAGGCTTTTGAATGCTCAAATTTGTAATAATTTTATGAATTGTCCCGTCTTTTTTTATTTATTTTTGTATTCGATTTTGAATCTTGATTAGGATTCATTTTAAAATTTAACATCATGACTTTCCAAAAATTAATTTTAGTTGCTTCAATTTCAGGATTACTTTTTTCAGGTTGCAAACAAACCGAAAGTGCTCCAAAAGAAAAAAGTACTGTTTTAAAATCAACGATTAACCCAGAAAAACTTCAAACCGCTTCTTTTACTATTGACGGAATGACTTGTGCTATTGGTTGTGCTAAAACAATTGAAAAGGAATTGTCCGAAACAAATGGAGTTCAAAAAGCTACCGTTGATTTTGATAAAAAAGAAGCTCTATTGTCTTTTGATAATTCGCTTCAAACACCAGAGACATTAACAAAAATTGTAGAAGCTACCGCAGATGGGAAAACCTATAAGGTATCGAATATGATTGCGTCGAAATAATAAATTCTTTTTATAGCAACAAGAGCCAAGAAACGAGATATTATATGTCTTGCTTCTTGGCTCTTGATGCTTTTATTACTTTTCTCTAAATCACTTCCAACGCAAACTTTCCATTAATCGCTGCATGTCGTTTTTGACATAACTTGCGGCTGGCATGACTGAATCAAAGTTTGGTTTTGCATAAAAATAAACCGAGCAATCCAAGAAGTGTTTGACGCTGTCGGTTACGTAAAACTGTGCATTAGTTGCTGCATTTCCATTTACTTGATAAAACATTCCATACACTTTATGATCTGCATTGATAAAAGGTTGTTCAAAAATATCGTCAGCTTTTATTACGTGCTCATAGGTTAGTTTCTGAGCATCTTTTAAAAGGACATTAATGTTGTTTTGAACAGGTTTGTAACTCAAATAAATCGTCGCTTTCATTTTGGGATAATTAATTGTGAAATTACAATCCGTTTTTCCTTTTATAATGGATTCTTCGTTAATGTCGAAAGTAAATGGACATTCATTTTCAAAATGAGCGTATTTAGCGGTGTGATAATCCAATCGTAACTGACTTGACGGTTTTGGCAAGACTTCCTTTTTGCAACTAATTAATAGTACCAAGGCAAAGGATGTAATTACTGCTTTTACTACTATTGATTTTATATTATTCAAGAGTTACTTTTATTTGTTTAATGCGTTTTTTGTCTAATGTTTCGATAATAAAAAGGCAATTTTCAAAAGGAATTTTTTGTCCTTTCTTAGGGAAATTACCAATAATTTCTAGAATAAATCCAGCTAATGTTTCTGCTTCTCCCTTTCTTTCTTCAAAAAGATTTTCATCCACATCAATGATTCTGTAAAAATCTTTTAAATTAATTTTTCCTTCAAAAAGATAATTTTTATCATCTATTTGTGAATAACTGAGGTTTTCATCATCAAATTCATCACTGATATCTCCAACAATTTCTTCAATTACATCTTCTAATGAAACCAAGCCTGATGTTCCTCCGTATTCATCAACTACAATAGCCAAATGGCTCTTCATGCTTTGAAAATCTTTGAGTAAATTATCAAGTTTTTTATTTTCTGGAACAAAGAAAGGTGCTCGAATTAATGTTATCCAATCCAATTCTTTTTTATTAATATGTGGAATCAAATCTTTCACAAACAAAACGCCTTCAACATGATCAATATTGTCTTTATATACTGGAATTCTAGAATATCCTTTTTCAGAGATTTTGGGCAAAATATCTGAAAAAGACTCTGATATTTCTAAAGCAAAAATATCGATCCTTGGACTCATGACTTGTTTGGTGTCTGTATTCCCAAACGAGACTATTCCTTCTAAAATTTTTTGTTCTTCTTGAGAAGTATCTTCAGAAGAAGTCAATTCTAATGCTTGAGACAATTGATCTATTGAAAAACTACTTTTTTGTTTCCCTAATTTATCATGCAGAAAAATAGTTAAAGAACGCATCGGCATACTAATGGGGGAAAGTAAAGTATCGAGAATAGAGATAGGATATACTACAAATTTTGCGAATTTTATGTTGTTCCTATTCGCATATACTTTGGGTAAAACTTCTCCGAATAATAAGATTAAGAATGTAACTAAGATAACTTCAACTACAAATTTTAAAAGTGGAGATGCAATAGATTCAAATAAATTTTTCCCAATGAAAGAAAATAAGATAACAACACCAATATTAATAAAATTATTAGCTACTAAAAGTGTCGCCAGTAATTTTTTAGGTTTTTCTAAAAGAGAAGTAATAATTTTAGTTTTTGTTGGATTTGCTAAAGCGCATTCGTCTATATCTTTGGGAGTTAAAGAAAAATAAGCCACTTCTGCAGCTGATAGAATTGCTGAAAAAAAAAGCAATATGAAAATTCCAATAAAACCAAAGAGTAAATCGGTATCTAAGGTTGAAAATAGATTAAAACTGGGCTCTGGGTCCAAATTAATATACGTTAGTTAAACAATTAGAAAGGCATATCATTTTCAGACATTGGGCTTTCATGGGAATCAAAATTAGGGCTTTTAGCGTCAGTCATTCCGCCTTTATTAGATTCGATTTCTTTTTTCACAGTAAGAAAAGTAAATTCAGTTACTTGAATTTCTGTAGTATATTTCGTGACACCATCTTCCGTTTGCCATTGTCTGGATTTGATTCTTCCTTCTACAAAAATCTTATCTCCTTTTGATAAATATTTCTCGCAAATTTCAGCTGCTTTGTTACGAACAACCAAATTATGCCATTCTGTTGATGTGATTTTTTCGTTGGTCGATTTGTTGATGTAAGTTTCGTTTGTTGCTAAAGGAAACCTTCCAATACAGTTACCTCCATCGAAGTAGTGCATTTTTATATCTTCACCTAAGTGACCAATTAACATGACTTTATTTAACGTTCCGCTCATTTTGTGTGGTATTGTATTTTATTCAAATGTAGTAAAATTTTAAAAACTAATTCCAATCCTTTTCTATAAAATTAAAAAGCACAATTGGAAATGGAAAGGATTGCAAAGTGAGGTAATCTATTCCTTGATTTAATATTCCATCAACATTGACTTTCCAAAATTTTATATATAAATGTTGATGAGATAATTTATGAACACGACTTATTGAATTAAATTCTTCAAAAGAAATAATTGCATTGTCAATAAATTTTTGTTGGTGTAATTGTATTTGAAAATCTTCTGATTCTAAAACCTGCAACGATTCAATTAATGGAAATTCATAGAGATTGTGCCAAATTCCTTTCTCAGTTCTTTTTTGAATTAAAGTGTTTTTAGCATTATCTGAAAAAACAAGATAATTAAAATATCGTTTAACAACTTTTAGTTTTTTCAAATTAACTGGCAATTGGTTTACTTTCTTTTTTTGTAAAGCCAAACAACTCGAGTTTAAAACACAATTAAAACAATTCGGATTTTTAGGAATGCATTGCAACGCACCAAACTCCATAATCGCTTGATTAAAAATTGCTGAATCATTTTTAGATAACAATTCTTTTGCTAATTCTGTAAATTCTTTTTTAGCTGAAGAAGAAGCTATATCCGTTTCAACATCAAAAAAACGAGACAAAACTCGAAAAACATTTCCGTCAACTACAGGAACATCTTCATTGTAGGAAAAAGAAGCGATTGCAGCAGCTGTATAGGAGCCAACACCATTCAATTTCAATAATTCATTATAGGTTTTGGGAAATTCACCATTCAATTGAACTGCAACATATTGAGCCGTTTTATGAAGATTTCTTGCCCGTGAATAATACCCTAATCCTTGCCACAATTTCAAAACCTGTTCTTCAGAAGCGTTTGCTAAGTCAAAAACCGTTGGAAAAGCTTCTTTAAACGCATAATAATATGGCGTTCCTTGTGCTACTCTTGTTTGCTGGAGCATAATTTCAGACAGCCAAATCAAATACGGATCTTTGGTGTTTCGCCAAGGCAAATCACGTTTGTTTTTTAGATACCATCGGGTTAAAGAGTTAGCAAAATCCATAATACAAATTTGGTAGACAAAAGTAAAAGTTTATGTAATTAAATTTTAATGAATTAGGTTGATTAATTGTTTTTTAAATTCGTATATTTGCAACCTCAAAAAAAATAACAAATTTTAAATTAAGAAAGAAAATGACGAAAGCAGATATCGTAGCAAAAATTTCAGAAAAGTTAGGTCTTGAAAAAGGAGATGTTCAAGCCACAGTAGAATCTTTTATGGAAGAAGTAAAAAATTCATTAGAAACTGGAGACAATGTTTATTTAAGAGGTTTTGGTAGTTTTATCATCAAAACAAGAGCTGAAAAAACAGGAAGAAACATTTCTAAGAATACTACAATCAAAATTCCAGCTCATAATATTCCAGCATTCAAACCTGCTAAAGTATTTGTTGAAGGAGTAAAAACGAATAACGAAGCAAAATAAAAATATTTATTAATCACAAAATCACCAACTATGCCAAGTGGTAAAAAAAGAAAAAGACATAAGGTAGCAACGCACAAACGTAAGAAAAGAGCGAGAGCTAACCGACACAAAAAGAAAAAGTAGTTTAATACTACTTTTTTCTTTTTAAACGTTCATTGAAATGGAGATTAGATCGTTAGAAAGTTAGATTATTAGATTTCTAAGATGCTAACAATCCGAAAATCTAGCAATCTAAACTCACCGGGTATCAATACCTGTTAAAATATTGTTTAATCCATCCTTACTTCAAGCGATAAGCCAACAGCTAACAGCTGACTGCTTTCAGCTTTCGTACGGATAAAAATTTACAGAGTGAATAAAGAATTAATCATCCGATCTAGTTCTGAAGCCGTAGATTTTGCCTTATTAAAAGATGGAAAACTAATTGAATTACACAAGGAACAAGAAGCAAGCAACTTTCAAGTAGGCGATATTTTTATCGCTAAAATAAGAAAACCTGTTGCTGGACTCAACGCTGCATTTGTAAACGTAGGCCATGACAAAGACGCCTTCTTGCATTATCACGATTTAGGTCCAAATCTTGCTTCCCAACTGAAATTCATAAAACTTGTAAGCGCAGGTAAATTAAAAGATTTCTCCCTAAAAAACTTTCAGTTTGAAAAAGAGATTGATAAAGACGGAACCATAGCCGAAGTGCTCGGATCCAATCAATCTGTATTAGTTCAAGTCGTCAAAGAACCGATATCTACCAAAGGCCCAAGAATTAGCTCAGAGCTTTCTCTAGCCGGACGTTTTATCGTTCTTGTACCATTTTCAGATCGTGTTTCTGTTTCTCAAAAAATAGAAGAACGAGGCGAGAAAGATCGACTTAAAAAGCTTGTACAAGCCATCAAACCAAAAGGATTCGGTGTTATTGTTCGTACAGTAGCCGAAGGCAAAAAAACAGCCGAAATAGAAAAAGACTTGCAGAACCTGCTCAGCAGATGGACTGCAATGTGTAAAAAATTACCAACTGCTCATCATCCGTCAAAAGTATTAGGAGAACTCAACAGAGCTTCTTCGATTCTAAGAGACGTATTTAATGATACCTTTAGCGGCATCTACATAGATGATGAAGAGTTGTACCAAGAAACTAAGGATTACGTGGAAGAAATTGCACCATCCAAACAATCAATCGTAAAGTTTTATCAATCTAACGACACGCCCATTTTCGAAAAATACAACATAGAGAGACAAATCAAAACTTCCTTCGGAAAAACCGTATCCATGAGTAAAGGTGCTTACCTTATCATCGAACATACTGAAGCCTTACACGTCATCGACGTCAACAGCGGCAATCGTTCGAACAAAGCAACCAACCAAGAAGATACCGCCATGGAAGTCAATATGATAGCCGCCGCTGAAATCGCCAGACAATTACGTTTGCGAGACATGGGCGGAATTATCGTAGTCGATTTTATCGATATGCAAGATCCAGAAAATAGAAAAGTGTTGTTCGACTTCTTAAGAGAAGAAATGAGCGATGATAAAGCCAAACACAAAATCTTACCACCGAGTAAATTTGGGCTAGTCCAGATTACCAGACAACGCGTAAGACCAGAAGTGAATATAAAAACTAGAGAAGAAGATCCTAACAATGAAAATGGTGAAATAGAAGCGCCAATTCTAATTATTGATAAAATTGCTTCTGATTTAGAAAGATTATTAAAAACCCACAAAAAAGTAGTACTCAATGCGCATCCTTTTGTGGCTGCTTACCTCAGTAAAGGTTTTCCATCCTTACGTTCGAAATGGTTTTTCGAACATAAGAAATGGGTGAAAATCATACCACGTGACGCTTACACGTACTTAGAATATCATTTCTATGACAAATCTGGAAAAGATATTTTAGAATAAATTCAAAACAAAAACCGCCTTTCGAAAGATTGCCTCCGGCCTGTTCGGTTGCACCTCGAGTGGCGGTTTTTTTATTAGAAGCTTTATCCCGCTTTACGCTCCAATCTTTATTGTTATAAAGAAAAACAATAAAGGATTTCCACTGCAATCTGGGCTAGGGCTTATCCTTCAAAGTTTGTTATTCGTTGTTCAAAATTACAACCTATTTTCTTCGCTCCGCAAAAAAACGCAACATCAAATCTCGAGATTCGTCCGCCAATACGCCTGAAACTACAGCTGTTTTCGGGTGCAATTGGGTTCCCATGGTCATAAAACCTCGATTTTCATCGGATGCGCCATACACAATTTTCGAAATCTGACTCCAATATAACGCGCCAGCACACATCTGACAAGGTTCTAAAGTCACATACAGCGTGCACTCTTTCAAATATTTCCCTCCCAAAAAATTAGCCGCCGCAGTTATCGATTGCATTTCAGCATGAGCCGTAACATCATGCAGCATTTCTGTTAAGTTATGAGAAGAAGCAATGACACGATTGTCAATCACTATAACCGCTCCAACTGGAATTTCGCCTTTTTCAAAAGCAGTCTCTGCCTCTTGCAAAGCTTTTTTCATAAAGTATGCGTCGGTGAAAATATTTTCCATGCAACAAAAATAGGAATTCAATTTGTTACCTTTGCTTTATGACAGAAAATATACTTTCACATATTCATAATCCAGATGATTTACGTAGATTATCTGAATCTCAACTTCCCGAATTAGCTAAAGAGTTACGTGAATTTATCATCAATATCGTCGCTGTCAAAGAGGGACATCTAGGCGCTAGTTTAGGTGTAGTAGAACTGACTATTGCTTTACATTACGTTTTCAATACACCCGAGGATTTATTAGTTTGGGATGTTGGTCATCAAGCCTATGGACATAAAATCCTCACCGAACGAAAAGATAAATTTCATACCAACAGGCAACTTGGTGGCATTTCTGGTTTTCCAAAACGAAGTGAAAGTGTTTACGATACTTTTGGCGTTGGACATTCTTCAACTTCAATATCCGCAGCATTGGGAATGGCCTTAGCGTCAAATTTAAAAGGTGATTTCGAAAAACAGCACATTGCTGTCATTGGAGACGCTTCCATCGCTTCAGGGATGGCTTTTGAAGGACTGAATCATGCTGGCGTAACCGATGCAAATTTATTAGTGGTTTTAAATGACAACGCTATCGGAATCGACCCTAGTATCGGGGCTCTAAAAAACTATTTCACGGCTGTGAAAGAAGGAAAAAACCCAAAGGAAAATAACATGATTAAGTCGTTGAACTTTGATTATTCTGGGCCAATAGACGGTCATGATATTTTCGCTTTAATCAAAGAATTAAAACGCTTACAAAAAATAAAAGGCCCAAAGTTTCTCCATATTATCACTACCAAAGGAAAAGGATTACAACAAGCCGAAGACAATCAAGTACAATATCATGCGCCAGGAAAGTTTGATGCACTCACTGGAAATATTTTCCCTAAATCCGAAGCGCATTTACCCCCAAAATACCAAGATGTTTTTGGGCTTACTTTAGTAGAATTAGCGCGTCTAAACGAAAAAATCATCGGGATAACACCCGCGATGCCTTCAGGAAGTTCCTTAAAATATATGATGGAGGAGTTCCCAACTCGCGCACTCGATGTAGGAATTGCCGAACAACATGCCGTGACTTTATCCGCTGGAATGGCGACACAAGATATGGTTGTGTTTTGTAATATCTATTCTACCTTTTTACAACGAGCTTATGATCAAATCATACACGACGTGGCTTTGCAAAATTTACCAGTGATTTTTTGCTTAGATCGAGCAGGTTTAGTTGGTGAAGATGGAGCTACACATCATGGGGTTTTTGATATTGCCTATTTACGGTGCATTCCGAACATGATTGTTTATGCTCCTCTAAATGAAATGGCTTTACGAAACATTTTATATACAGCACAATTAGGATTAAAACGCCCCATTGCCATACGATATCCTCGTGGTCGTGGCGTTACTGTAGATTGGCAAAAACCATTCGAAAAAGTCTCTATTGGTAAAGCAAATTGCCTTAAAGAAGGAAACAAAGTAGCCGTTTTATCGACAGGAACTATAGGAAATAATGTTATTGAAGCGCTCAATCAAGTAGAAAATCCAATCGGTATAGCTCATTATGATTTTGCTTTTATAAAACCTTTAGATGAGCCATTATTACATATCATTTTTAACACATTTCAAAAAATAATAACCCTTGAAGATGGAGTTATTCAGGGCGGTTTTGGGAGTGCTATTATTTCGTTTGCATCAGAAAACAAATATATCATTCCAATTACAACAATGGGTATTCCGGATCAATTTATAGAACACGGATCGATTGTAGAACTGCAAAAGATATGTGGAATCGACATTGAAAGTGTCATTTTAGTTTTAAATAAAACATAAAAAAAATCCAAATCTCTCGATTTGGATTTTTTTTATTTCTATTGAATTTTAAAATTAATTTTTAATCAATTTTTGGGAATAATTCAAATCCTTTCCGGTAATTTTCATAACATAAATTCCTGATTGAAATTTACTAATATCTACCGATGCTTCATTATTAAAATTTATACTATTCTTATAGATTTCTTTACCACTAAGGTCAATTATTTGTATTGCTACATTTCCTGAATATTGATCCATTTTGACTGTATATAATCCGTTTGAAGGATTAGGCAAGACACTTATTTTATTTTGTTCAAAATTTAAAACAGATAATGGTGCAGCAGTAAATGCCCCAGAAAACACCCCTCTTCCATAAGTTGCTGCAAAAATTACGTTATCATTTCTTAAATCTAAATCTGTAACTTTTACATTACTCATTCCGTTATAGGATTGTTTCCAAATAGGAGAAGCTGTATTAAAAGTATTCGTATACCAAACTCCTAATTCCGTTCCAATGATAACCTCATCAACATTTAATGGATTTCTTAATATTGCTTTTACAGGTATGTCTGGGAAATCCCCTTCTTTATTTTGCCAATTTATCCCACCATCAGAAGTATACCAAATACTTACTACGTTATAATTGTGGAATGTTACAAATATTTCGTTTTCAGAATTACCGTATTCTACATCAGATATACTTCCAGCAAAACCAGGCCCAGTTATGTTTGTCCATATTGAAGTTGTTGGTAATGTTGAAGTACCCGCATCGGCATTTTCTAATTTTAACAATCTTCCATTTCTTGTTCCTATTAAAAGTGTAGAACTAGAAGTAGCTGAAATATAAGGCGAAACTGTTAACGCAGTAGCAGCGCTATTTAGAAATGCGTTTGTTAAAAGTGCTTTTTGAAAAGCCCCAGGTCCTTTAATATTTTTATATCTTCTGATTCTATTATTTGTGGTAGCTGTATAATCAGCATACAATATATCTAATTTGGAATCAAGTGCCATTATTGATATAAAAGCACCATTCCCAGGTATTACAGTTTCTGTGTTAATATTTCTGGTTGTGTTTGTTGTGTAATCATACAATCTTATTGTGTTATTGTACACGTAATTTGTAATTCTGTATTGACTCCCTTCTTGATCAAACATACAAAACGCACCATCTCCACCTTGAACTTCTACTGCTGAATTTTGACCTGCAGCTGCGTTTAAAAACATTTGAGAACCGTTATCTTGGGCTCCTGCCACAAAATTATCCCCTACCATTCCGTTGGTAGTAGGAGCGACACCAATACTATAAAATTGAGTTACATTAAAACCATTATTTCTGGCTGAGATTGTATTTCCTGAATCGTTTGAAAAATAAACACCTCCATCATTTCCAAAAACCATTCTATTTGAAGCATTAGTAGCAAAAGCAGCTATGTGTTGATCTGAATGAACATCTTGTAATGTTGCCCCTGTCCAATTACTTTTCTGTAACCATGATGTTCCACCATTCGTAGATTTAAATATATTAATACCTCCAGCAAATAGATTTTGATCATTATTTGGGTCAACTTTTAACATCAAATCATAAAATGCTTGTCCATTAGTAAAATCTAATGCTGAAAGAGCAGAATCAACAGGTAATCCTAAAACCGTATTTGACCCAAAACCATCATTAGTAGTTAATAAAGCTAGAGTGTCCTGAGCTGCAGTTGCGCCATTTACTTGTGCTAATACATATACCTTATCAGGAGTAGAACCTGAAACTTCTATTTCAGTTCTAGCTCCATTAGGAATAACATGCTTTTGGATAAAAGTTATTCCATCTGTAGATGAAAAAATTACACCTCCGCCATTACTCCATATTACACTATTTGTTGTTGATAACCAAATTTTATTGTCTGCACCAATCTCAATATCATTAGGACAATGCTTCTTTCCATTAGCGGTTAGAGGCAATGAAACTTCGTTCCAATTAGCACCGCCGTCAATTGATTTGTATAATCCGTAGGTTGTACCCCCAAGGAAAGTTGTCGTTCCTGCTGACCCATAAAAAGAATCCCCAGCAGCAACATAAACCTCTGAAACGCCTCCGTTATTTCTTACCTTAATTCTATTAATATGCTGAATACCTGGAACTAAATTACCCGTGAAACTACCATTAGATGGATTTAAAGAAACATTAACAGGTCCTGATAGTAAAGCATTTTGTAGCATATCACCATCTGTTTTTGAAATCATCACAGAAGGAATAGTTATTAAAGCATCTGTTCCTCCCATTCCAAACGGCAAATCTGTATTATTGTTCATAATAATTACTGCAATTGCACCAGCATCTTGAGCAGCTTTTACTTTACTTACAAAAGTACAATTCCCTCTTCTAATCAATGCTATTTTTCCTAATAACTCAGTTGGGTTAGGAAAAGGATCGCAAACTGTTGCGGCAGGATTAACGGGTATATCATTTTGAAATGCTATATCACCAATTATTGGTGTGCTAATAGCAGGAAATGTTCCAAAAGCTTGAGGAGCTTCAACCATTAAATAATTTCCAACAATACCTGAAGGACTGTTTACTGTCATATTAGAGGCAGATTCAAAATAAGTTGTCCCAGAAATGCCTCCTAAAACATTTGCCCATGTTAAACCTCCGTCAGTTGATTTCCATACCCCGTCTCCATTAACATCTCCGCTTACATAAGATTCGCCTGTTCCAACATAAAAGATATTTGAATTGTTAGGATCAATAGTAATACATGAAACCGCTAAATTTTCAGGAATTCCCACTCTTGTCCAAACTGAATTGGCGTTAGAAATATTGGTGTTTTTCCACAAACCACCACTAACACCACCAGCAAACACTGTTTCATTTGTTGGGTCATTTGGATCAAATATAACGGCACGAGTTCTTCCTCCAACATTTGTTGGACCTCTTTCAATCCAAGAGTTATCAACTCCGTCACCAGGAGTCCTATATAAAGGGCCCGAAACATTTCGTTGGTTTTCTAGTTGTTTTCTTAAAAAGTACACGTTTTCTGGATTCGGTTTTCCTGTCTCAGGATTCATTGTTAACTCCCATTCTGTTTCATAATATTTGTTGGGAGTAATACCTAAATTCATTCTCTCTTCTTTAGATAATCTTAATGTATTTTTAAAAGGACTTTTTTTGAGAAATTTTGCATGTTTTTTTCTTAATTCTAAGGTGTTTTTATCCGATTTAATTACACTTGCTATTTTATTCGAATTGGAACTTTTTTGAATTATTTGTGCAGAACTTTCACTCAATTTCTCAGATTTTGATTGAGAAAATGTTACAAAAGATAGTAAGAGTGAGACAATTAGAATATAATTTTTCATATTTATTTTATTAATTTATTGAAGTAGAATAAAGAAAATTTTTTAATATACTAATTAAAAAAATCCAAATCAAAAGATTTGGATTTTTTTATTATTGGAATTATAAGAAATTAATTCTTAATTATTTTCTCGGTATAATTCAAATTAGAACCAGTTACTTTCATAATGTAAACACCATTTTGTAAAGCATTGATATTAATCGATTTTTCCGTGTTGAATTTATCATCTATTTGATTGTAAACTGCACGACCATTAAGATCAATAATTTGAATATTTATTTTTCCAACAAATTGATTGACACGAACATTAATCAATCCGTTAGAAGGATTTGGGTAGACTCGCACAGCAACTTGTTGGTTAAAAGTAGTTGTTGCCAAAGAAGTAAAGTCTTCAACTTGATCATTACAATCAGCAGCACTTCCTGAAGAAGCATTTAAACCCATCCCTCTTCTACGAAATACTTCTGCAATTAAATCATGATTTACACCACCAGTACTTGCTAAATCTGCCGCAAGAAGGTTGTCTCTCCCTGAAATAATATTGGTTTGTCCGCAAGTTTCTAATTTTAAAGCATCCAATACCAATTGCATTACTTTATTATTTCCACCTGTACCATTATAAATGTCTGCATCAAAGCCATATTGACCAATATAAGCCCATGTTAAATCCCATAAAGTCGAGGCCCATACATCACCAACATTATATCTATAATACGTATCTAATGGATCCGTTGGAATTGGAATATTTGAATTTGCGAAAGTCAAAGGATTAATAGATAAATCCGTTGAATACGGATAGTCTGCCCCAAAAGGAAGCGTTCCTCTAAGTCCACCGCCAGTATTAGCTTGGTTAATAGCATAGGTACCTATAGGTTTTGCATCTGCTCCAGTATCTCCAGTTTTGATTTGCATCATCAAGGAAAACCAATCCGACCAGCCTTCGCCCATTTGCTCATAGTTCCCCATACAACCAGATAAACCACCACCAACAAGTCGGTTAGAGATTCCGTGACCGTATTCGTGAGAAATGATACCATTGTCAAAACTACCATCAGCATACAAGTATAAATTTGAAGGCACTTCAATTTTAACGTTTACAGGTCCATTCGCCATTTCTGCTAACAATGATTCTGCTTTTTCTCTTGAAATAAATATTGCTGGAATCGTAATTCCTAACAAACCTGTTGAACTCATCTGTAAACGAACTGGATTATTCACCACAGTATCATAAACAATAGCAGCTAAAGCACCCGCATCTTGAGCGTTTTTTACTTTATTAGAAAAATTACAATTCCCTCTTCTGATTAAAGCAATTTTACCACTCAAATCAAAAGCATTCGTAGGGGCAACACAAGCATTATGAATACTAATTGTATTCGTATTTGGATTAGGATCATTTACATAATGCACTAAATCTGCAGTAATTCCGTTTGGAGCTGCTGGAACTGGGATTCTATCAGTACCTTCAAACACATTCGTAGTAGCTGTCATTGGCCCTGCTATTGTAGCTGGTGAATTAATCTGAATATAATCCGTTGGAGGTGCGCCTTCTGTCCACATAAACATTTGAATTCTTGGCCTTACCCCATCATTGGTTGGTGTAAAATTCGCATTATTGTTGGTTGGAGTTGTTTGAGAATACCCATCTTGAGAATCTGCTTGAACTTGATCTCCTGTACCCGAAGCGGCACCACCTCTACCGTAGTTATTTTGTTGGTAATTACCATTAATTTCATCAAATCCGTAGTTATACCAAACATCGTGCATGATGTTTGTCATATAGAACAAGTTGGTCGTAGCTGCAGAGGTATATGCCGTTGGTTGTTGTGTTTGAGAAATCCCATTCACATAAGGAAAATCAAAAATCAAAGAAGCACCTCCATCAGGACGAATTCCGGTTCCGTTATCACCATTAGCATCTTCTTGTGCCCAGATGTTATTTCCTCTGGTATAGGTGAAAATTAATCCCGCAGTAGTTCCCGTTAGTGTATTCGCATTATGCCAACCTCTTGGAGAAGCCGTTAAATTTGCATAGGGAGTTACCATTTCAAAAGCTCCATGGTTTGGACTTACAATGTTATAAGGTATAACTTTATAAGATCCTGGGTTTTCTACCACTGAAGCAGCTACATTTTTAGGGTTGAAAACAAGGTCTTGAAAATTAAATTTAGATTTTAAGTTCGCTTTGTTTTCATTGTGAGTATGAGCATCTTTTTTGTCTCCGAAGGTACAGTTGATTGTCAAGTCTTTTTTATCTAAAACATTTCCATTTACTGCATCGATTTTGATGTCCCAATAGTGTTTGGTGTCTAGAGAATACAATTGATAGCCCCAAGCCAATTTCAACTTAGCATCTGTAGTAGGAAGGTAGGCCAATTTAGCTACAATTGGATCCTCGTGAGTTCCATCAGTAATGGTAAATTTCTTTCCGTCTGATGATTCTACAATAGAAAAATTAGCAGCGCCATATCCTAAAGCAGTGTAGGCTTTATTTAATCCATCTATTACAGACAAAGAAGGCAAAGCGGCATTTACTTTTTGAGCCATGTTCGCTTGAAAGTTGCTTCCTACTTGTACAACGCTTCCGTCTTTAATAGCCACGGTAGATTGTCCGTTGAAAACTTCAATTCCTTGGTGTCTTTGAACAACATAACAACTGGTTATTTTGGTTCCTTTACCATAAAATTCATTTTGAATACTCAAATCAGAAATGTCTTGATTTGTGAGTCCGAATTGCGCTTTATTCGTTGCTAAATACGTTTGAATAATTCTTTGATTGCTCTGTGAAAAGCCAACAAAAGAAATCAGCAATGCGGTTAATAGTGTAATTTTTTTCATAGTTATTTTTTTTAGAGAAACAAACTTAAATCATTTTTTTTAATTTGTCAAACATTCCATTAAAACATTAACAATCTAATGTTTAATCCCTACAATATTTTGATAATATAGCAATGCATTGCCATCTGTAAGCAATGAAATGAAATGACATATATGCAATAATCTATCGTATAAAGTTGCTTTTTCTACATGATGCTTTTCGGGAAGGATTTTTAAAAGCAATTTATCATAGCTTGTCATTTTTCCATCATATTGATTGTTATAAGCAGTTATAAATTTATCTAAAAGGGTATTGATAATTTGATAGCCTTTTAATTCTTTTTCTATCACTTCTCGACTTTGATAAATATTCTTAACGCTCAACTTGATAATGTCATCCATTTGTGCTTTATATTTGCTTTTGTCGGTTAAAGCAAAAGGAAATTTACCTTGTAAAATCAATTCTTCATTTTCAATAAATACTCGAACGGCATCATTAATTAAGTTTCCGATAGCCAATGCTCTTAAGTAACTTATTCGATCTTCGCGTGTTGTTAAGGTTTTATATTTGGCTGTATCGATAGTGTCTTTCACTAATTTAATTAAATACTCTAAAGCATAATCTTCGGAAACTAATCCTAAATTGATGCCGTCTTCAAAATCGATAATCGTATAACAAATATCATCGGCTGCTTCTACCAAATACGCCAAAGGATGTCTTTCGAAACCAACATCATTTCCGGTTTTATTGGAAATCATTCCTAATTCTGTAGCGACATCTTGAAAAAACTCTTTGTCCGACTGAAAGAAACCATACTTTTTATCTGCAATGTTTTTAGTTGGTTTTTTTGGCAAACTTTCTTTCGGATATTTCATAAAAGCTCCTAATGTAGCATAGGAAATTCGCAATCCTCCTTCGATTCCTGGTCGACTTGCGGTCAGTACCGAAAAACCATTGGCGTTGCCTTCAAAATCAATTAAGTCTTGCCATTGTTTGTCTGACAAAAGTTCTTTGTATTGCTTTCCGTTACCGATAGAAAAATATTCGCCAATCGCTTTTTCACCTGAATGTCCAAAGGGTGGATTTCCGATATCATGCGCCAAAGATGCGGCGGCGACAATGGCACCAAAATCATTCATATGAAAACCATGAACCTCTTGTAAGTACGGATATTTCTCGATAATTTTCTTTCCTACTAATCTTCCGATGGAGCGCCCTACAACGGAAACCTCTAGACTATGCGTAAGTCGTGTATGCACAAAATCTGTTTTAGAAAGTGGAATGACTTGAGTTTTATCCTGCAAACTTCTAAAAGCAGCGGAAAAAATAATTCGATCGTAATCGACTTCAAAGCCTAAACGTGTGTCATCTTGTTCTTTGCGCAAACGTTTGCTCGTGTCGCCTTGTCGTTTGAGTGATAAAAGTTGTTCCCAGTTCATTTTTAGATTGTTAGAT
Organism: Flavobacteriaceae bacterium; assembly: GCA_947461795.1. Lineage (GTDB taxonomy): Bacteria > Bacteroidota > Bacteroidia > Flavobacteriales > Flavobacteriaceae > Flavobacterium. The sequence goes on from CANHMG010000034.1 coordinate 20,303, forward strand.
TTTTGGATTATTAGATCGATTTCTTCATACAAATGCTATTCGCTACACCTTGATATTGTCCATAATTTGGAATTATTGTATATCCTGTATTTTGATATAAACCGATGGCTTCGACTTGCTTATTTCCTGTTTCAAGAATACAGTCAGAATATCCTAGTTCTCGTGCCCATTTTTCCAATTCATTCAAGATCTGATGTGCGATTCCTTTTCCTCTTTGCTCAGGTAAAACAAACATTCTCTTGATTTCTATGGTTTTATTTTCATAGAGCTTGAAGGCTCCACAACCCACGGGGTGATTATCCTCATAAAAGACGATGACGTTTTTTATAGTGTCCGATTTATTATATTGGGCATAAAAATCATGTTCCTCCCCATCTAAAACTTTTAGAACTGCATCAAGCAAGACTACTAATTTTTGATAATCAGGATTATCCGAAGTGGTTCTAATTAGTTGCATTAATTTCTTAATTGTTTATAAACATCATTCCATGATCAGTTCTTTTCGATTCGTTATTTTTTGAATGTTGAACCGAAGAACAACGAGCAACGAATTTTGAAGTTATCAACCCTAGCCCTGATAGTAGCGGCATCCTTTTGTACCCGTTTTACTTCGTCAGTTCGCTTCGCTCGTGTTGCACAAAAGATACAGCGAATAGCAGGAATAGCTACTAAAAAACAAAACAGCTACCCAAAGATAGCTGCTTTTTAATGGGATTGTAATCGTCTCAAAAATTACGATCCACACATTTCGCAATCATCGGGACCAGCATTTCGGGCTAGTTCGATCATGGCTTTGAAATCTTCTGCCGACATTTCACCGGTTTCGTTTGGTTCTGAAACTTCTACAGTCGCAGCTGCTTCGGTTGTCGGTTCTGCTTTTTTATCATTGTTGAGTGTAAACTTAATAGCGTCTACCGCTGATTTTGTTCTAAGATAATACATTCCTGTTTTGAGTCCAGATTGCCAAGCATAGAAATGCATTGAAGTCAATTTCGCATAATTAGCATCTTGCATAAACAAGTTAAGCGATTGTGATTGGTCGATAAAATAACCTCTGTGACGGGACATATCAATAATATCTTTCATTGACATTTCCCAAACAGTCTTGTAAAGTTCTTTTAAATCTTGAGGAACAGCATCGATATTTTGAACTGATCCGTTGTTGCGCATGATTTCTTGTTTCAAATCTTCATTCCACAATCCTTGTTTTACTAAGTCTTCTAACAAGTGTTTGTTGACAACGATGAATTCTCCAGACAATACTCTTCGCGTGTAAATATTGGAAGTATACGGTTCGAAAGCTTCATTATTTCCAAGTATTTGAGAAGTAGAAGCCGTTGGCATTGGCGCCACTAAAAGTGAATTTCTAACACCGTTCTTCATTACTTCTTTGCGTAAAGAAGCCCAATCCCAGCGCCCTGATAATTCTTCGTCTTTCAATCCCCATAAATTGTATTGGAATTCTCCTTGCGAAATTGGAGAGCCTTTAAATGAAGAATAAGGTCCTTCTTCGACAGCCATTTCCATGGAGGCGGTTACAGCTGCAAAATATAAGGTTTCGAAAATTTCTTGATTTAATTTCTTGGCTTCATCGCTAGTGAAAGGCAAACGCAATAATATGAAGGCATCTGCTAATCCTTGCACACCCAATCCAACAGGGCGATGACGAAGGTTTGAGTTTTCCGCTTCTTTTACGGGATAGTAATTTCTATCGATTACTTTATTCAAGTTGCGTGTTACTCGTTTGGTAACGCTATACAATAAATCGTGGTTGAATGCTCCGTTTTCAACAAACATGGGTAACGAAATCGAGGCTAAATTACACACTGCAATTTCATCCACTGAAGTATACTCCATGATTTCTGTACACAAATTCGAAGATCGAATTGTCCCTAAATTTTTCTGATTTGATTTACGGTTTGCGGCATCTTTATAAAGCATGTAAGGCGTACCCGTTTCGATTTGAGAT
>CANHMG010000035.1 GCA_947461795.1 Flavobacteriaceae bacterium
AATACAAAAAGAGGTGCTCACGCGCCTCTTTTTTTTTCATACAAATTGCAGAAAAAAGTTTGGTTTTTCATTGGGTAAACAACAACTACAACAACACAACTATTCTGTCGACAGGCAGAGAACCAATGTAAAATTAAAAAAGGAAAATTTATGATTCCACAATTATTTGTAGAAAAAATCGATTTAGGTGATGGCAGAAGCATCACAATCGAGACAGGACGTTTAGCCAAACAAGCTGACGGTTCTGTAGTAGTAAGAATAGGAAATACTGTTATTTTAGGAACAGTAGTATCCTCAAGAAAAGCAAGTCCAGGTATCGATTTTTTACCGCTTACGGTAGATTATCGCGAAAAATTTGCAGCGGCAGGACGTTTCCCAGGAGGTTTCTTCAAAAGAGAAGCACGTCCAAGCGACAACGAAGTGCTCACCATGAGATTAGTAGATCGTGTATTACGTCCGCTTTTTCCAAGCGATTATCACGCTGAAGTTCAGGTGATGATTCAATTAATGTCACATGACGACAATGTGATGCCAGATGCTTTAGCTGGATTAGCAGCTTCGGCAGCATTAGCTTTGTCTGACATTCCATTCGAAACCTTAATTTCTGAAGCTAGAGTGGGAAGAATTGATGGAAAATTCATCATCAACCCTTCTCGCGCACAGTTAGAATTATCGGACATCGACATGATGATTGGAGCTTCAACCGACTCTATCGCCATGGTAGAAGGAGAAATGAAAGAAATCTCCGAGGCAGAAATGGTTGAAGCAATCAAATTTGCGCACGAACATATCAAAAACCAAATTGCTGCTCAAGAACGTTTGCAAGCAGCTTTTGGAAAAAAAGAAGTGCGTACCTACGAACAAGAAAAATCTGACGACGCGATTTACGCAAAAGTAAAAGCAGCGTCTTATGATAAAATTTACGCGATTGCAAGTAAAGGTTCAGCAAAACACGAGCGTTCTGCTGCATTTGATGCGGTAAAAGAAGAAGTAAAAGCTTTGTTTACAGAAGAAGAATTAGCAGAAAACGGAGATTTAGTAGGAAAATATTTCTACAAAACCAACAAAGAAGCAGTTCGTAACGTAACCTTAGATTTAGGAACGCGTTTAGATGGAAGAAAAACTACGGAAATCAGACCAATCTGGTGTGAAATAGATTATTTACCATCAGTTCACGGTTCAGCTTTGTTTACTCGGGGAGAAACACAAGCCTTGGCAACTGCAACTTTAGGAACGTCTAGAGAAGCTAACCAAATTGATTCGCCTTCTGAACAAGGAGAAGAGAAATTCTATTTGCATTATAACTTCCCTCCATTTTCAACGGGAGAAGCACGTCCTTTAAGAGGAACATCTAGAAGAGAAGTAGGTCATGGAAATTTAGCACAACGCGCTTTGAAAAACATGATTCCTGCTGATTGTCCTTACACAATTCGTATCGTTTCTGAAGTATTAGAATCGAATGGTTCGTCTTCAATGGCAACGGTTTGTGCTGGAACATTGTCTTTAATGGATGCCGGTATTCAAATGATTCGTCCAGTTTCAGGTATCGCAATGGGATTGATTACTGATGGAGAACGTTTCGCAGTATTATCAGATATTTTAGGTGATGAAGATCATTTAGGAGACATGGATTTTAAAGTGACTGGAACTTCAGAAGGAATCACAGCGTGTCAAATGGACATCAAAATAGATGGCTTAAAATACGAAATCATGGAGCAAGCTTTGGCTCAAGCTCGTGATGGTCGTTTGCATATCTTAGGAAAATTAACCGAAACATTGGCGCAACCAAGAACTGACGTGAAAGTTCATGCTCCAAAAATCATCATGAGAACTATTCCTGGTGCATTCATAGGTGCTTTGATTGGACCTGGTGGAAAAGTGATTCAAGAACTACAGAAAGCAACTGGTTGTACGATTGTAATTAATGAAGTGGATGAACAAGGAGTTGTTGAAATTTTAGGAACAGATCCAGATGGAATTGCAGCGGTTTTAGCCAAAATTGATTCAATTATCTTCAAACCACAAATGGGAGAAGCTTATGATGTGAAAGTTGTAAAAATGCTTGATTTTGGGGCTGTTGTAGAATATATTGATGCTCCTGGCAACGAGGTTTTATTGCACGTTTCAGAATTAGCTTGGGAACGAACAGAAAATGTTTCTGATGTAGTAAAAATGGGAGATACTTTCCAAGTGAAATATTTGGGTGTAGACCCAAAAACAAGAAAAGAAAAAGTATCACGTAAAGCTTTGATGCCTAGACCTCCGAGAGATGAAAATGCTCCAAGAGAAGACAGAGGCCCACGTCCAGAAAGAAGAGACGACCGAGGCCCGAGAGATGACAGAAAATAAAATTTTTATCTCAATATAAATAACCCGATTCATAATTTGTATCGGGTTTTTTATTTAATACCTTGTCTCGTCCTGAAATAGCGATACACAAAAAGTATCCTTATGGACAAGACAAAAGATTAACACAAAATCCATTTCAAAATAGAAATGGGTTTTATTTTCATACAAATCTTATATACATTAGCTTTATTCAATATAGCTTCGCCAAGGATTACTCTTATTATGATCGAAATTGGAATAAAAATTCGAGTGCGAACAGCACTACCTGCAAGGAAGCACATATAAAATAAATAAAATTTCGATTCCTGTGTAACTTTATTTCAACTTATACCGTACAAGCCTTGTACACTTTAAAAAAAGGACACCACACTATGAGACAACTTAAAATCACCAAGCAGGTAACCAATCGTGAAACCGCATCTTTAGACAAGTATTTACAAGAAATAGGAAAAGTAGATTTGATTACCGCTGATGAAGAAGTGGAATTAGCACAACGTATCAAAGCTGGTGATCAAAGAGCTCTTGAAAAATTAACCAAAGCCAACCTACGTTTCGTGGTTTCTGTGGCAAAACAATACCAAAATCAAGGATTAACATTGCCCGATTTGATTAACGAAGGAAATCTTGGTTTGATTAAAGCAGCACAACGTTTTGATGAAACACGTGGTTTCAAATTCATTTCATACGCCGTTTGGTGGATTCGTCAATCGATTCTACAAGCTTTGGCAGAACAATCTCGTATCGTTCGTTTGCCTTTGAACAAAATTGGTTCTATCAATAAAATCAACAAAATGTATGCTTTGTTAGAACAATCTAACGAACGTCCACCTTCTGCTGAAGAAATTGCCAAAGAATTAGACATGACCGTAAATGACGTGAAAGAGAGTATGAAAAACTCCGGTCGTCACTTATCTATGGATGCGCCACTTGTAGAAGGAGAAGATTCAAACTTATACGACGTTTTACGTTCAGGTGAATCTCCAAATCCAGATAGAGAATTAATTCACGAATCATTGCGAACTGAAATCGAAAGATCTTTAGAAACACTTACACCCAGAGAAGCCGATGTGGTTCGTTTGTATTTTGGTTTAGGGGATCAACATCCGATGACATTAGAAGAAATCGGAGAAACATTCGATTTAACGCGTGAACGTGTACGTCAAATTAAAGAAAAAGCAATTCGTAGATTAAAACATACTTCTAGAAGTAAAATTTTAAAAACATATTTAGGTTAATCCTAATACCGATAACAACAGTCTGATTAACTGTTCGTTTTTTGATTGATGATTGAAACTCCGGCTGATTACCGGAGTTTTGTTTTTTTCTCTCGAAACAAAACTCCGGTCTGTTCGCTTCACTCGAGTTCCCAGAGTTTTGTTTTTTTCTCTCGAAACAAAACTCCGGTCTGTTCGCTTCACTCGAGTTCCCAGAGTTTTTTTTTTAAGAATTGTGCGTGACCACGAGGATCGGGCTATCCATTACAATCTTTTTCTTAAAAAAGAAAAAGGATTTCCATTCCTATCCCTCACGCAGCTTCAACTTCCCTTTGTGGCCTTTGCGAAAAATTTTGCGTCTTTGCGTTAAAAAAAACTATTTTTGCATAAACAACTACAACATGAAAAACACCATAATTGCTCCTTCCATACTAGCCGCCGATTTCGCCAACTTACAACGCGACATTGAAATGATTAACAACAGCAAAGCGGATTGGTTTCACATCGATATCATGGATGGCGTTTTCGTCCCTAACATTTCCTTTGGAATGCCCGTTTTGGATGCCATTACCAAACATGCGAAGAAAACCATCGACGTGCATTTGATGATTGTTGATCCGGATCGTTTTATTCAAACTTTTGCGGATTTGGGTGCCAATATACTAACGGTTCATTACGAAGCCTGCAATCATCTTCATAGAACGCTACAAGCTATTAAAGCAACTGGAATGAAGGCTGGAGTAGCCATCAACCCACATACAAGTATTGATTTCTTAGAAGATGTTATCAACGAGATTGATTTGGTTTGTGTCATGAGTGTCAATCCAGGTTTTGGAGGACAATCGTTTATCGAAAACACTTATGAGAAAGTTACCAAATTGAAAGCTTTAATCACAAAGAAAAATGCTCCAACTTTAATAGAAATAGATGGCGGTGTCACCAACAAAAACGCCGCACAACTCGTGGCTGTCGGCGCTGATGTATTAGTAGCTGGAAATTATATTTTTAAAGCGGAGAATCCAACGCAGACCATTGCTGATTTGAAAAGAATTACTTGCATCTAAGACTATAGGATAACAATTGAAAAACGCTAGCAAATGCTAGCGTTTTTTTGTGACCGCGGCAGGGTTCGAACCTGCAACCATCAGAGCCGAAATCTGATATTCTATCCAGTTGAACTACGCAGCCATTTTTTATTGATTATTAGATTGTTGGATTTTTAGATCATTAGATTTCGAACAATCTAAAAATCCAACAATCTAATTTTATACTAATAATTTCTTCACAATGGTTGAAATGGTTTTCCCTTCAGCAGTACCACCCAATTGAGCGGAAGCGATTCCCATCACTTTCCCCATAGCCGCAATTCCTGATGCTCCAGTTTCTGCAATGATTTTTGCAATCACCGCTTCTACTTCTGCTTCGCTTAGTTGCGTTGGGAGGAATTTTTCGATTACGGCAATTTGTGCCAATTCGGGTTCCGCCAAGTCCATGCGGTTTTGTTCTGTGAATATCTTCGCACTGTCTTTACGGGTTTTAACTAATTTCTGCAACAATTTAATTTCATCATCTGCGGAAATTTCTTCTTTGCTTCCTGTTGCAGTTTGCGCCAACAGCATTTCTGATTTGATGGCTCGTAAAGCTTCTAAGGCAATGGTGTCTTTAGCTCTCATGGCATCTTTGATATGCTCCATGATTTGTGTGGATAAACTCATTTTTGAAATTTAATTTTAGGTTCTATATAAGACATTCGTTTTTGCCCCAGATGGACGCGGCATCCTTTTTTGCTTAGAAAAAGACTTTCGACTTCACTATAGTTGGCAAGCAAAAAAGATATAGCAAACAGCTGGATTAAGGCTCGACAAAACTACAAAAAAAAGTGAGATGTTACGTCACTTTTTTAAAACAAAAAACCCGAAAACTTGAGGGAATTTTCGGGTTAATCGCTAACTAATTTGGGTTAGTTAATCTACGTTGTCATGCAGAAACGAATTGTTTGAACGCAATTGAATGTCGTCGTTACTATCGGTTCCGAATGACGTACGCGATGCATTTGTATCTTGTGGATTGGTCGTAATATCAATCCCCGAACGTTTGTAAGCAGGTTCTTTTTCAAATTCTTCCATTCGTGATGGATTGTTGTGAAATTTATAATTGAAATCTTTTAATTTTCTTCTTCTTTCGTCAGCTCTAAATTTTAAAGTGTCTTCTATAGACATTTCCATGGGAGAAACTTCTTCATAGGCTGAAGAGAAATTAGAAACTTCATCAATTTTCTTAATGGTAATGTTGAGTTCTTCCGCAATTGGCTCTGCTGCAATATTTTCTACTGGTTTCGAATTCAATAATTCATTTTCAACTTCCATATATTCTTCCAAAGAATATTTGATGATACCGTTTTCATTCAATTCAGTTATTGGCACCATTTGAACGGGTTGATTGACTTCGATATTCTTAGTTTCATTGGTCAATTCGAAAAGAATTTTGTTCTCGTCAATTTCAGGTTCTGAGGCAACAATTGGCATATCAAAAGAGAAGGTAACTTGCTCTTCTTTTACTTCGGTAGCATCGATTACTTTAATTTCTTTTACGTCCGTTATTTCAGGTTTTGAGATTTCAAAATCGAATGGCTTTTCAGGAGAAACGATTTCGAAGGTAACGTCTAGATTTTTGATAAATTCTGAAATGGCGATCAATTCATTTTCATCTATAACGGGTTCTTTAACTTCTACTACTTCATCTTCAATTAATTCGAAAACAATTTTTTCTTCACCTGAAGGCATTTCCACTTCCAAATCAATTTGAAATGCAGGAATCGCTTTGTTAGATAAATCGTGCTCTAATTTATGTTCACCATCCAAAGAATGAATGATCTTTTTAGGTTCTGTATTAACGATTTCGTTTTGTTGCTCCACATTAAAACCTGTGGCAATAATCGTTACTGCAATGGAGTCTCCAAGTGTTTCGTCTTCACCAACTCCCATAATAATGTTGGCATTAAATCCAGCTTCTGTTTGGATATGATCGTTGATTTCTCCGATTTCATCTATGGTGATTTCATTTGAACCAGAAACGATAAGCAACAATACGTTTTTAGCTCCTGAAATTTTATTGTCATTTAAAAGTGGTGAATCTAAAGCAGCAATGATTGCTTCTTTAGCACGATTGTCACCGATGGCAGTAGCCGAACCCATGATGGCAGTTCCGCTATTAGACAATACGGTTTTTGCATCTTTTAAATCGATATTTTGAGTGTAATGATGCGTAATTACTTCCGCAATTCCTCTAGAGGCTGTAGCCAAAACTTCATCTGCTTTAGAGAAACCTGCTTTGAAACCTAAATTACCATAGACTTCTCTTAGTTTGTTATTATTGATAACAATTAAAGAATCGACTTGCTTGCGCAATTTTTCTACTCCTAATAACGCTTGATCTTGTCTTACTTTCCCTTCGAATTGAAAAGGAATGGTAACAATTCCAACGGTTAAAATGTCTCTTTCTTTTGCCAATTGAGCGATCACTGGAGCAGCACCTGTTCCTGTTCCTCCACCCATACCGGCAGTAATGAATACCATTTTCGTATTGGTGTCTAACATTTTTTCAATTTCAGCAATACTTTCGATAGCCGATTGTTGCCCTACTTCAGGATTAGCTCCAGCGCCAAGTCCTTCTGTAAGATGCATTCCTAATTGAATTTTATTAGGAACAGAGCTATTTTGTAAAGCTTGAGCATCGGTGTTGCAAACGATAAAATCTACGCCTTTGATGCCTTGTTTGAACATGTGATTGATGGCATTGCTTCCGCCGCCACCGACTCCAATTACTTTAATTACATTGGATTGATTTTTTGGTAAATCAAACGAAATGTTTCCAAAATCTGAGTTGCTTGTCATATTTTTTGGTTTTTGATATTCTTATTCTATGTTGTTAGGTCGAAACCTTATTCTGCGTTATCTAAAAATTCTTTAATCTTATCGACATATTTGTCAAAAAAGGAGCGCCTGATTTTGGTTTCCGTGGATTCGTCTTTAAAAATCGTTTCTTCCACTTCTTTTACTTCTTCTACTTTTTCAAAAACAGGTTCTTCTGTCGCTTTCGGAATATCGAAAGGTTCGAAGGTTCTTTCGTTTGGAAAGGTTACTTTTTCAGGAACCACTGTCGTTTCTTTTTTTACTGCACTTTGCGATTTATTTTCGATGCTATTCATGACTAATCCAACTGCTGTTGCATATAACGGACTAGAAATTTCTTCATCTGAATTTCCTGCTAAATGCTCGTTGGGATAACCAATTCGAGTATCCATTCCGGTGATGTATTCTACTAATTGTTTGATGTGTTTCAAATTAGCACCACCACCCGTTAATACGATTCCAGCAATTAATTTTTTACGTGGATCTTCATGACCGTAAGCTTTAATTTCAGCAAATACTTGTTCAATAATTTCAACGACACGAGCATGAATTATTTTAGACAAGTTTTTTAAAGAAATTTCTTTTGGTTCTCTACCTCTTAAGCCTGGAATAGAAACAATTTCGTTGTCTTTGTTTTCTCCTGGCCAGGCAGAGCCAAATTTTATTTTTAATAATTCCGCTTGTTTTTCTATAATGGAACAACCTTCTTTGATATCATCCGTAATTACGTTTCCACCAAAAGGGATTACAGCAGTATGACGAATGATTCCGTCTTTGAAAATCGCTAAATCCGTAGTGCCACCTCCAATGTCGATCAAAGCAACACCCGCTTCTTTTTCTTCTTGGCTTAAAACTGCATCCGCTGAAGCTAATGGTTCTAAGGTTAAACCTGACAATTCAATTCCAGAGCTCTGAATGCATCTTCCCACATTTCTAATGGAAGAAGCTTGTCCTACTACTACGTGAAAACTACTTTCCAAACGGCCACCGTACATACCAATTGGTTCTTTGATATCCGATTGTCCGTCAATTTTAAATTCTTGAGGCAAAACGTGGATGATTTCTTCACCAGGAAGCATGGCTAATTTATGCACTTGATTGATCAATAAGTCAATGTCTTTTCCTCCGATTACTTCTTCAGCATTGCTACGACTGATGTAATCGCTATGTTGAATACTGCGAATGTGTTGTCCAGCAATACCTACAACCACATCTTTTATTTTATATCCTGAATTATTTTCTGCTTCTAAAATAGCTTGCTGAATAGATTGGATAGTTTGGGTAATATTGTTGACTACACCACGAGCTACGCCAAGGCTTTTGGATTTTCCAACACCCAAAATCTCCAACTTACCATATTCGTTTTTCTTGCCGATCATAGCAACAATTTTTGTTGTTCCGATGTCAAGACCTACTGCAATATTTTCTTTTTCCATATTCTATTATTTAGTGCAAACTACTTGTTGCGTAAACGTCAGATTTATCTTTCTATAATGATACAAAGAACTATCAACAACTGCCTTTTGAAAAAAAGCTTTATAATTATTAAACTTTCTTTCCATGTTAATCGATTTACCAAACAAAATTTCATAATTGAAATTTCTTGTTTGCATTTTTAAGCTTCCAACCGTCGTGATTTGTATTCCAATGATATTTTTTTTCAAAAAATCATCATTGTAAATGAATCGCAACAATTTGCTGAAATCGTCTTTATTTACGTTGTTAATATCCCCCGAAATAATTGGAACTCGCGCTGTAAACTCTTCTGACAAAGGCATTATATTTCCTTGATAATCAATATAAAACGAACCTTCCTCATTGAATATTCTTGCAACGGGTGTTTTTTGTTTCACCTCTGCTTTTAATATGCCATCAATACTCACAAATACTTCTGATTTTTCAATCATCGGATTCGAATTGATAGACTTCTCCAATTGGTTCAAATCTAATTTAACTTTTCGAATGCTTTGCGCGTCTGTTTTATTTTCTATTAACAATTTATTAACCGTTTCCTGTTTAATATATGGACTCGAATTATCAACAAAAACAACCATTGATTTGGTCAATTTCCTATTTTTATTTCGTATTGAAGTAAAAGAAAATAGAAAGACAACCAATGCGAACATCAGTATTAATCGGATATTTGACCATGTAAACCAACTCATGACAATGCTTCTTTAATGGATTTCACTAATTCCCCAATATCTCCAGCTCCTATGGTTACAATTACAGTGGCAGCACTTGCTAAAATGGAACTTATTAAAGCTTCTTTTGAGACTAATTTTGCGTTTGGATTAGTCATTTTAGAAAGTAGCCATTCGGAAGTAATTCCTTCCATTGGCAATTCTCTAGCAGGATAGATATCCAACAAAAGCACTTCGTCAAAAGCAGACAAACTCGCTGCAAATCCATCAGCAAAATCTTTGGTCCTACTAAACAAATGCGGTTGAAATATTGCCAATACTTTTTGGTTAGGGTATAATTCTCGAACTGCTTGATGCACGGCATTAATTTCTGTAGGATGATGTGCATAATCATCTATATAAACCAGATTCTTGCTTTTTATTTGAAATGAAAAACGTCTGCGAATTCCTTGAAAAGAGGCTAATGCTTTGCGAATGTCTTCCGTAGCAATTCCATACGTTTTTGCCATTGCTAATGCCATCAAAGCGTTCATTAAATTATGATTGCCCGGCAAACTAAATTGAAGGTCTTTGATAAATTCCGTTGGCGTTTGAACATCAAATAGATATTCACTATTTTCTATTCGTACATTAAATACTTTGAAAGTTGCTTCTTCGTTTATGGCTACTTCAATTCCTTCCAAATTCAAACCTTTTGCGATAAACAAATTGTGCTTGTTTTCTACTTTATCCGCAAATTCTTTAAAAGAAGCTTCAATAGATTCTTTATCTCCATAAATATCTAAATGATCCGCATCTGTAGAAGTTACACAAGCAATATTGGGATGCAAATGCAAGAACGAACGATCGAATTCGTCTGCCTCAACAACGGTAACTGTTTTACCATTTCCGATTAAATTAGAATCATAATTTTCTACAATTCCACCTATAAAAGCAGTAACATCAACACCACTTTCATATAAAATATGACCTAAAATACTAGAGGTTGTTGTTTTTCCATGTGTTCCTGCCACGGCGAAACAAAAAGTATCTTTGGTAATAATCCCTAGAACTTCCGCTCTTTTTTTGATTTGAAAATCTCTTTCAATAAAATAATTCCACTCGGAATGATGAATTGGCACTGCAGGAGTTATAATCACTAATGTATTTTCTTGATAATAGTCCGTTGGAATCTGAGCAATACTGTCTTCGAAATGAATTGTAATACCACTTGCCGCCAACTCTTTAGTTAATTCTGTTTCGGTTTTGTCGTAGCCAGATACATGTTTGCCTAAAGTCTTGAAGTAACGTGCTAAGGCGCTCATTCCGATGCCACCGATACCTATAAAATAGACGTTATGTATTTGGTTTAGATTCATTTTTATTATTTGCTCGCAAAGACGCAAAGGCGCAAAGCGAAGTGTTTGATTTTACTTAATTAATTTGATGATTTCTTCTACGATATCATTTGTTGCATTAGGTTTCGCTAAGGTTTTGATGTTATTTGATAATGAAGCTTGCTCATTTTCGTTTTCAACTAGATTGCTAAAAACCACTTCGAATTTTTCGTCGAGTTCTGATTCTTTTAACAATAATGCACCCTTTTTATCTACGATTGCTTTGGCATTTTTCGTTTGATGATCTTCGGCTACATTGGGTGATGGAATAAAAATTACGGGCTTCCCAACCAAACATAATTCCGAAACCGAGGAAGCACCAGCACGAGAAATTACAAAATCTGCTGCGGCATATACCAAATCCATTCTATCGATAAAGGCTACCACTTGAACATTTTCTCGACTATTAAATTGTTGGTATTCTTCGATGTAAAACTTACCACACTGCCAGATAATCTGAACTTCTTTTGATGCCAAAAAATCAAGTTTTTTTGCGATGAGTTGATTGATCCTTCTGGCTCCTAAACTTCCTCCAAGTACTAAAAGTGTTTTCTTTCCCGGGTTCAACTTGAAATAAGACTGAGCTTCATTTCTTTTGCTATCAATGGCAATTAAATCTTGACGCACCGGATTTCCTGTAAGTTTGATTTTCTCTTTTGGAAAAAAACGTTCCAAATTTTCATACGCCACACAAATCGAATTGGCTTTTTTACTCAACAATTTATTGGTAATTCCAGGAAACGAATTTTGTTCTTGAATCACCGTTGGAATTCCTGCACTATTCGCCATTTGCAACAACGGACCGCTGGCAAAACCGCCAGTTCCAATCACTACATTCGGTTTGAATTCTTTGATAATCGCTCTCGATTTTGCCAAACTGCTCATCAATTTGAAAGGAAACATCGCATTATCGATGGTCAGTTTTCGTTGCAATCCTGCAATCCAAAGTCCTTTAATAGCGTAACCTGCTTGAGGAACTTTTTGCATTTCCATTTTATCTTGCGCGCCGACGAAAAGGAATTCTGCGTCGGGAAACCTCGACTTCAATTCATTCGCAATAGCGATCGCCGGGTAGATATGTCCACCAGTTCCGCCGCCGCTTAATATGAATTTTAGTTTTGTCATTTTTTTAGTTGCTGAGGCGCTGAGTGCCTGAGTTTCTGAGTTTATTTTTTGCCGAGAACAGCGTTCATCGGGTTGGTTTTATCTTCTATGGAATAACTTTCCGTTTTCTCGCTAGCTTCTGTTTCTTGCAATGCTGCTTCCGCTTTTTCTTCCCGTTCAATTTGAGCATCAATCATGCGTTTGAGCGTGGCTTCTCGTTGTTCTTTTTCGGTAAGTTCTGCTGCAATTTCTTCTTCTTTTTTGGTGACACCGATGATAATTCCGAGTGCGATGCAGGTCATCCAAATGGAACTTCCTCCACTACTTATTAGAGGTAAGGTTTGACCCGTTACTGGTAATAACTCGACTGCCACTGCCATATTAATTAATGCCTGAAAGACAATTGGAAAACCGAGACCTACGACGACCAATTTTCCGAAAAGGGAATTGGCTTTATGAGCTGCTACGATAAACCGGAAGAACAATAGCATATACAAACCTAAGATGGTTAATCCTCCAATCAATCCGTACTCTTCTACGATGATGGCGTAGATAAAATCTGAGGAAGATTGTGGCAGGAAGTTTTTCTGAACACTTTTCCCTGGTCCTAATCCTTGAATTCCTCCTGATGCGATGGCAATTTTGGCTTTTTCGATTTGATAATCGTCTTCATCGGGTTTGTCTGTAGTGAAATTTTCGAGACGACTTTCCCATGTTTTCACTCTACTAAAGAAACTAGCCTCCGGAAAAACTTTACTCACTAAGACGAAAAAGGTCAAGGAAATAATTCCTACACCAATGATGATTGCGATATACTTTAACGGGTATTTCCCAATGAAAACCAACATCAATACCATAGAGAACATTAAAGCAGCAGTCGAAAAGTTGGCTGGAAGAATAAATCCAAGTGTGATGAATACAGGCAACCAAAGTTCCCATAAAGAGCTTTTGAAAGATATCGGTGCTTCTCTTTTTTTAGATAAATACCTAGCCACAAAAATCATTAAAACGATTAAGGCTAAGGTTGACGTTTGAAATGTAATTCCAATGAATGGCACTTGAATCCATCGACTGGCGTTGGCTCCAGCGATTACAGTTCCTTTGACAAGTGTATATCCTAACAACAACCAAACAACTGGTAAAGCTATTTTTGAAATGGCTCTAAAATAATGATATGGGACTTTATGAATCCAATAAATAATTAGAAAACCGATGCAAATGTGAGCAAAATGTTTTACTAAGTAGCCCAGTGTATTTCCAGTTCCGTGACCCATATACGCCAAATTGCTACTGGCACTAAAAACCGGCATAAACGAAAATAAAGCCAATAGGGCCACGAAGGTCCAGATTACTTTGTCTCCTTTTAGATTTTTGATGAGTTGTAGCATTGGTTGTCTGTTGTCGGTTGTCAGTTGTTGGTCTTGTCTCTTGCAGCGAAGCGGTCTTGCTTCTTTTCTCTTTTTCTATTTTTAACGTATTGTTTCTATTTACCGTAAACCCTAGCCCTGATAGAGCCGATATCCTCGCAACGCAGTGGAGAGATAAAGGCGAAAGCAGGTTCCCGGCTACTATAAATTCTTAACGGCGTTTTTAAATTGATTCCCTCTATCTTCGTAATTGTCGAACAAATCGAAACTCGCACAAGCAGGTGATAATAAAACTGTATCGCCTTTTTCGGCTAAACGCTGCGCCATTTTTACGGCATCATTCATCGTATCGACTTCGATCATTACATCGACTACATTTCCAAAAGAGTCGATTATTTTTTTGTTATCGACACCCAGACACACAATCGCCTTGACTTTTTCGTGCACGAGCGACATCAATTCGGAATAATCGTTTCCTTTGTCGACACCACCGACAATCCACACTGTTGGTGAAGTCATGCTATCTAGCGCAAAGAAAGTCGCGTTGACATTGGTAGCTTTGGAGTCGTTGATGTATTGTACATTTTGAATTTTCAGCACTTTTTCGAGACGATGTTCAACGCCTAGAAAATTGGACAGACTTTCTCTAATGGTTTCTTTGCGAATCTGCATTAATTTGGCTACCGAAGTTGCTGCCATTGCGTTTTTCATATTGTGCTTTCCTTCGAGCGCAATATATTCGGTCTCCATGATGAATTCTTCTTCGTTGATAATTACTTCCATTTTGTTGTCTTTTAGATAGGCTCCTTTTTGAAACGTTTTAGTGAGTGAAAAAGGAATTAATTGAGCATTTGTTTTGTTTTGTTGTAACCAGTTTGTGATGGCTTCGTCATCGGCGTCGTAGATGAAATAATCATCCGCGGTTTGATTCATTGTAATTCTGAATTTTGAAGCGATGTAATTTTCATATTTGTATTCGTATCGATCTAAATGATCCGGGCTTATATTGGCGAGTATTGCGATATGCGGCTTATAGTTGATAATTCCGTCTAATTGGAAACTGCTTAACTCCAACACATAATAATCGAAGTCGTTTTCTGCGACTTGCCATGCAAAGCTTTTTCCGATGTTTCCTGCTAGTCCGACATTCAAACCTCCTGATTTGAGCAGGTGATAGATGAGCATCGTTGTGGTGGTTTTTCCGTTGCTTCCGGTAATCCCAATCGTGATTGCTTTGGTAAAAGGAGCTGTAAATTCAATTTCTGAGATTACAGCAATATTGAGTTCCTTTAGCTTTTTTACGATAGCAACTTTATCTGGAATTCCAGGGCTTTTCATCACCACATCGGCATTTAAAATTTTTGCTTCTGTATGGGTTTCTTCTTCCCATTGTATTTCATTATTGATAAGAACTTGTTTGTAATCTTCTTTTATTTTTCCAAAATCAGAAACGAAAACTTCGTAACCTTTTTGTTTCCCGAGTAGTGCTGTACCTACTCCACTTTCTCCTCCACCGAGTACGACCAATCGTTGCATTTATCTTAATTTTAAAGTCACTATGGATAGAATTGCGAGTAAGATTCCGACAATCCAAAATCGAGTTACTATTTTACTTTCGTGATAGCCTTTCTTTTGATAATGATGGTGAAGAGGCGACATGAGAAAGATTCTTCTTCCTTCGCCAAATCTCTTTTTGGTGAATTTGAAATAGCTTACTTGCAAAACCACAGAGAAATTTTCGACTAAGAAAATTCCGCATAACAATGGAATTAAAAGTTCTTTACGAACTGAAATGGCTAAAACGGCAATGATTCCACCAATGGTTAAACTTCCTGTATCGCCCATAAAGACAGATGCTGGATAGGAATTATACCAAAGAAATCCGATTAGTGCCCCAACGAAAGAGGCGATAAACACGGTCATTTCTCCAGAGTTGGGGATATACATAATATTGAGATAACTCGAGAAAATAATATTCCCCGAAACGAAAGTGAAAATCCCAAGAGCGACGACTGATATGGCTGATGTTCCAGCTGCTAAACCATCGATTCCGTCTGTTAGATTCGCACCATTTGAAACGGCGGTAATAATGAATATCACGATTGGAATAAATACTAACCAAGCCCAATTTTCATAGCCTTCGCCTGTCCATGCTAATAATTCCGCATAATCGAACTCATTGTTTTTGAAAAACGGAATGGTTGTCGCTGTCGATTTTTCTTCAGCAGCCATAGGTGAAATCACATTTTCTTTTTGGTTAAACGTGATGGTTTTATTTTGCTCGTTTCTGAGTGTTACACCAGGATGTAAGTACAATACCGATCCAACGATTAATCCCAAACCAATCTGACCAAT
The DNA here is from genome assembly GCA_947461795.1 of Flavobacteriaceae bacterium. Classification (GTDB taxonomy): domain Bacteria; phylum Bacteroidota; class Bacteroidia; order Flavobacteriales; family Flavobacteriaceae; genus Flavobacterium. The sequence continues at coordinate 15,821 of CANHMG010000035.1, forward strand.
TACTTTGAAAATGCCTTTGAGCCCTTGTTTGTCTTTCTTGAAAATTTTGATATAATCGTCGATAAAGCCAATGGTTCCCATCCATAAAGTTGTGACAACAAGAAGAATGATATAGATATTATTCAATTTTGTAAAAAGGAAAACTGGGATTAAGGTGGCGATGATAATAATCAGACCACCCATTGTTGGCGTTCCAGCTTTTTCATTTTGGCCTTCCAAACCTAGTTCACGAACTGTTTCACCCACTTGTTGATTTCTAAGAAAACCGATGATTCGTTTTCCAAAAATCGTAGAAATCATCAACGAAAGAATAACCGCTAATGCTGAGCGAAACGTGATATATTGAAACACTCCTGATCCAGGAATATTTAATGTTTTGTCGAGGTATTCAAATAAATAATACAGCATAGTCTTCTATTTATTGAGTTGAGTTAATAGTTCTTTTACAATTTCCATATCATCAAAATCGTAGCGAACGCCATTTATTTCTTGATAGGTTTCGTGTCCTTTTCCTGCAATGAGAATAATATCATTGGGTTGTGCCAATTGACACGCCGTTTTGATAGCTTGTTTACGATCGGTTATAGAAATAGTCTTTTTGAAATTTTGAGGTTCAACCCCTTTTTCCATTTCAGCGATAATGGTTTCTGGATTTTCAGTTCTAGGATTGTCTGAAGTGATGATGATTTTATCACTTAAAGTGGAGGCAATATTCGCCATTATTGGGCGCTTGGTCTTGTCTCTATCTCCACCACAACCAACAATAGTAATTAGCTGTTCGTTTTTGGTTCGAATATCGTTGATCGTTTTTAAAACATTTTCTAGCGCATCGGGTGTATGAGCATAATCAACAATGGCGGTGATTTTTTCATTAGAAACAATAAATTGAAAACGCCCTGATACACTTTCTAATTCAGACATCAATCTCAAAACCTCGAAATAATCCAGTCCTAATTCGACGGCAGTTCCATAAATCGCTAATAAATTGTAAGCATTGAAGGTACCAATCAGTCTAACCCAAACTTCATTTTCATTGATTTTCAACAGCAAACCAGACATTTGATTTTCTAAAATCTGAGCTTTGTAATTTGCATACGATTTTAAAGCATATTTTAGTTTACGAGCAGCCGTATTCTGCAACATCACATCACCATTCTTATCGTCAACATTTACTAAAGCAAATGCGGTTTTTGGCAAATGATCGAAAAATGATTTTTTCACATCTCTATATTCCGCAAAAGTGGGATGGTAATCGAGATGGTCGTGGGATAAATTGGTAAAAACGCCTCCTTCAAAATGAAGTCCTTCTGTTCTTTGTTGATGAATACCGTGAGAACTCACTTCCATAAAACAATGAGTCACTCCTGCATCTATCATTTCTCTGAGATATTGATTGATGGTTATGGAGTCAGGAGTAGTATGTGTTGCTTTATATTCGATCACATCTACCATGATTTTAACCGTAGAAAGCAAACCAACTTTATAGCCAGCATTTTGAAACAATTGATACAATAAAGAAGCAATTGTCGTTTTCCCGTTGGTGCCTGTTATTCCAACTAGTTTAAGTTCATGAGAAGGATTTCCGAAATAATTGGCGGCAATAAAAGCCAGTGCTTTGTTGGTGTCTTTTACTTGAATGTAGGTTATACCTTCTATTATTTCTGTTGGAAAAGTGTCGCAAACAATAGCTACAGCTCCTTGTTGTATTGCTTTCTCAATAAAATCATGACCGTCAGACTGAGTTCCTCTTATTGCTATAAAAAGATCCTTTGATCCAATTTTTCTGGAATCAAAATGAATGGTATTGATAGCGATATCGGTTGAACCTTTTACGACTTCAATACTTACTTTGTATACTATTTCTCTTAAGACTATCACGATAATTCGAGTATTATTATGGTGTTTTTATTGAAAGTTTGCCCGGGTTGAATTGACTGAGATTTGACTTTCCCAGTACCTTTGACTTTTATATTTAACCCTAAATTTCCAAGCAATGCAACTGCATCCATCCCAGACATTCCTTTCACATTGGGTATGCTATTTTGTTTCTTTTGAACTTTGGTATAATAATTTGAATAGTTATTCTCTTGAATACTATTTTTCTTATTGAGTTTTTTTATTTCGTTGGTAGATGGAGCATCCGTGAAAATCTTTTGAGCGATTCTTTTAAACACTGGTCCAGCAACATCGGCTCCGTAGTAATTGTTGTTAGAAGTATTCGGTTCATGAACCACAACGATACAAGAGTATTTTGGAGCTTCTGCAGGAAAGTAACCCACGAAAGAGGAAATATAATGCTTCTCTACTCCACCGTTTTTAGCATAATTTGCTTGCGCTGTTCCTGTTTTTCCTGCCATGGAGAAATCCTTAGAATACAATTTAGAACCCGTTCCTTTTTTCACTACATTTTTCAAGACTGCTTGAAGCTTGAGTAAGGTTTCGTTCGAACAAACCTTAGGATTTAGGACTTCGGTATTGTATTTTTTGATTGTTTTATTCCATTCTTTTATTTCAGAAACAAATTGTGGCTTGACCATCACACCATTGTTGGCGACAGAATTGTAGAAAGTAAGTGTTTGTAAAGGCGTGATTGAAACTCCGTAACCAAAAGCCATCCATGGAAGAGAAATAGCACTCCAATTTTTGTCGCCAGGTTGCGGAATGTAAGGGATTCCTTCCCCTTTGATAGGAAGTCCTAGAGGTTTATTCAATCCATAATTATTTAAGTGATTGACAAATTGAGCTGGGTCATTTTTGTAGTTATTGTATACTGCTTGCACCATAACCGTATTGGAAGAAACCTCAAATCCACGTGCGAGGGAAATTTTGCCATATCCGCCTTCATGCGAGTCCCGAACTTTCTTGCCTGAATAAATGATAGTTCCACCTTGGCTATCGAAAACAGCGCTAGTATCGACTTTCTTGTCTTCTAACAAAGTCATCAAATCTGCCAATTTATAAGTTGAACCTGGTTCGTGCGATTCTGCTATCGCGTAATTGGTAGTCTCAAAATAGGTGCTATCTTCCGCTTTATTGGTACTTTCAGGGTTTTTTCCTAGATTGGAAATGGCTTTGATATTTCCTGTTTTGGTTTCCATAACCACCACGCAACCGTGATCCGCATTAAAAGCCCGAAGCTGTTTTAACAAAGCATGATGCGCAATATCTTGAATGTATACATCAATAGTTGAAATCACGTCGTAACCGTCTTGTGGGTCAACTTCATTGACATCTCGAATCGGTTTCCATTGACCTTTAGCAATTTTTTGTTTTAAAATTTTGCCGTCTTTCCCGTTAAGGTATTTTCTGAAAGCCCATTCAATCCCTTTTCCGTCTTTAGCACCGTTTGGAGTTACTCTTTCGTAACCGATAGTTCTTTCCGCAATTTTCCCGATAGGATGTTCGCGAACTGTTTTTTGTTCGGTAATAATTCCACCTTTATATGCGCCTAAATTGAACAATGGAAAGCTTTTTATTTTAATATATTCCGTATAACTTAAGTCACGGGCTACTAAAAAATATCTATTTTTTGTTGCTCTAGCTTTTCGCAAATCTGAATGAAAAGTGCTGCTTGATTTTTTCAATAAAACACCCAATGAATCCGAAAGAGATTTTACGTTCTTTTCAAAAGCTTCACTTTTAGGAGCCACAGCATCAAAACGAATGGTATATTTTGGAATTGAAGTAGCAAGTAGGCTTCCGTCGGCGGAATACACATTGCCTTTATTTGCTGGGATTACAAAATTTCTAACGGTTCTTTCCTTCGCTAATTTTCTATAATAGTCTCCTTCTACCCATTGAATATTAGTCAATTTAACAGTAATTGCTATTGCCATGAGAAACATCACAAAAGCGACTAGATACATACGATAAGAAATATATTTATCTTCTACTGCCATAATTTTTTAAAGAAACTTTTCTCTTCTTCTTTTTTTACTTTTATCTTGGTTGGAGGAACTGATGATGGATATATCTGTTTCGATTCCATTTTTTCCGAAACAGTGGATTCCATTCTTAATTTCATTAATTCCGAACGCCTGTCTACAAACTCAGAGCGCAATTCTTTAACATTATTTGTAAGCTCAATTATTTTAAACACTTTTTGCTCGTAACGTTGTGTATTGGCAATCATGATAATCGCTAAAAGGATTAAAAAAACAATAAACCTCCAGTTTTTAGCGGCATTTGCTTCTTCATTGATTAAGAATCTTGCTTTTAAAATGCTATAAACTCCGTTTTTCATTTCTAATATGCCACGAAGGCGCTAAGACACTGTTTTTATATTTTTTCGGCTATTCGCAATTTTGCACTACGAGCTCTATTGTTTATTTTGATTTCATTCGAATCAGGCACAATCAATTTTCCAATCGTTTTAAATGGAACCGAAAAATTGCCAAAAAAATCACGTTCTGGTTCTCCTTCAAAAAGGCCATTTTTGATAAATCTTTTAACCAATCTGTCTTCTAAAGAGTGATAAGAAATCACGCTCAATCTTCCTCCGTTATTTAAAGTTTCTAAAGATTGCTCTATGAATTCTTTTAAAACCTCCATCTCTTGATTGACTTCAATTCGAATGGCTTGATACATTTGAGCCAGTATCTTATGGCTTTTATGAGCTGGTAAAAATCGACTCAAAACCAATTTTAATTGTTCCGTATTTTTTATTGGAGTAATCTCTCTTTCTTCAATAATTACTCTTGCAATGGCTGGCGCATTTTTCAATTCACCATACTCTAAAAAAACTCTTTTAAGGTTTTCAGCATCATATTCGTTGACCACTCGAAAGGCATTTAAATCATTTTTTTGACTCATTCTCATGTCTAACTCTGCATCAAAACGAGTGGAAAATCCTCTTTCAGCAACATCAAATTGATGAGAAGAAACTCCTAAATCTGCAAGAATCCCATCGACAGATTTAACATTATGAAACCGTAGAAATCTTTTTAAGTATCTGAAGTTTTCATTGATCAATACAAATCTCTCATCTGGTAAGCTATTCGCTAAAGCATCTTCATCTTGATCGAAGGCAAATAATTTCCCGTTTGGACCTAATCGTTTTAGAATTTCTTTCGAATGTCCACCTCCACCAAAAGTGACGTCAACATAGATGCCATCTGGTTTTATATTTAATCCATCAACAGATGCATTGAGCAAAACTGGATTATGATATTCCATTATCATCGTCATTTACATTTCCCATTACATCTTCGGCCAAATCTGCAAAATCGATAACTGAATCATCTATTGCTTTTTCATACAAATCTTTATCCCAAATCTCTACAATATTCACTGCTGAAGACAGCACTATATCTTTAGAAATTTGAGCGAAAACCACTAAATCTTTCGGAATTAACAACCTGCCTAGATTGTCTATTTCAACCACTTTCACTCCTGCAGTAAAACGACGGATGAAGTCATTGTTCTTTTTAACAAAACG
>CANHMG010000036.1 GCA_947461795.1 Flavobacteriaceae bacterium
ATAAAGTAAATTTCTATGGGGAAATCTTGTTTAAATTCATATTCAGAAATAGATTGTCTACACGCACCACAAGGAGGAATTGGAGATTTAGTTTGATTGGTGTCTGAAGCAGCTGTAATTGCCATTCTAAGAATTTTTGCCTCTGGATAAATTGCTCCGGCTTGAAAGATTGCAACACGTTCTGCGCAAAGGCCAGAAGGATAAGCTGCATTTTCTTGATTTGAACCTAAAACGATTTTCCCATTATCTAAAAGTAATGCAGCTCCAACTCTAAAACGAGAATAAGGGGCATAAGCTTTTTTTCTAATTGCAATTGCCTGTTCCATTAAATCTTGAATTTCTAAAGGCAATTCTTGAGCATTTTCAAAAACAGAAAGAAGGGTTGTTACTGTAATGTTTTTCATTTTGTATAAGGGGAAAAAAAATCCAAATTTCAAAAAACTGAAATTTGGATTATTTATTTTTATATTACTATATTAATATTCATCGTATTTGTCTCCGAAGGCAAAGCTGAGAGAGAATCGTAAAGTATTTTCTAATGGATTTTTGACTTTAGAAGCAGAGAATAGATACGATACATCAACTTTTATTATGTTGTATTTAAATCCAGCACCTAATGAGAAAAACTTTCTAGCGCCTTTATCTGGGCTTTCATGAAAATAACCCAATCTAAAAGCAAAGGAATCTTGGTATAAATATTCCGTTCCAATAGAATAAGTAAATTCTTTTAATTCTTCGCTTAATCCATCGGGCGCATCGTTAAAAGATTTAAATATACCTTCAGTCCATCCAATGTTATCGTACGTTGTATTAGCTTCTGTAACACCATCCGTTTCATCTAGATCATCATAATCTCCATCACCATTTAAATCAATTGGTTTCGGTTCAATTGGAGTTGGAACTAATAATTTATTTACTTCAACATTTAAACTCACTTTATTGTAATCGTCTAAAATAAAATCGAATCCTGCTCCTAATTTCATATTGGACGGTAGGAAATTCGCATTTTCGCTTCCAGCAGCTTTGTCGTAATTAATTTTGGGTCCTAAATTTTGAAAATTAAAACCCCATCGTAATTTTCCATTAAAACTATTGAAAGCCATTTCTTCCGATTGATGATAACCTGAAACATCAAAGGCAAAAGAAGTAGCAGCTTCAGAACTTTGTCCGGCTGTTGCAATTCTTAAATTGGATCTTATGTATCTACCGCCAACAGACATTGAGAAGTAATCACTCAATTTTAATGCATAGGATAAATCGATTGCAAATTCTGCAGGTTTGACAACAGTTGCACCAGGGTCATCAACGGTTTCCCTTAATTCGATTTCACCCAAACTAAAATATCGGATGCTCGCTGCAAATGCCATACGTTCTTGAAACTTATTATAATAAGTTACTTGTGATAATGAAATATCGTTAACTAACTCAACTAAATAAGGAGTATAGCCAACAGAAAAACCATGTGTGTCTGATGAAAATGCGTATTTTGAAGGATTCCATTGTTGTGAATAAACATCAGGAGATGTGGCAACACCATTGTCTCCCATTCCTGCAGAACGAGCATCGGCTGCAACTAAAAGAAATGGAACTCCAGTGGTAATTACTCTAGTCTGAGCATTTGTGAATTGAACAATGATTATACAAGCAATAAACAGAATATTTTTTTTCATTCTAGATTTTTAAAAAGTTTACAAATATAGTATTTTATTAAAGGATAACAAGTTTCTCGTATTTTTCTGTTTTCGAATTACTCAAAACAGATTTTACAGTAAGTTTATATATATAAACGCCTTTACCTATTTTATCTCCAAAGTCATCTTTTCCGTCCCAAGTGATTTCGCGACTTAATGTTTCTGCATTTGTTATGGTTTGATTTTTAGTCCATACTAACTTTCCGGTGATAGTCATTACTTGTACTTGAACTTCCAAAGGCTCAAAAGGTTTGTTGTGAGTAAACCAAAATTGCGTATAGTTTACGAATGGATTGGGGTAATTTAAAACATTGCTTATAGTAATCGAAGCATCACTAACTACTAAAAATTGAATTTCAGAAGTAACTAAATTATTATAAACATCCCAAGCTTTGAATGTAATAGTGTGTAATCCGATGGATAAATTACGGAATGGGAATTTTAGTTTCCCTAATTTATAATTGTCTAATTCTGTTTCGTAATAGTCATTCAATTTATAGGGATTATTTTCATCTCCATCAAGAATAGCTACAATATCATGACCAATTCCACTTGCAGTATTAATACCATTTTCATCTTCTAAAAAAGCTAAAAACAAGGGAGATTCATTAGTAATTCCACCAGAAATAAAAGTTTGGTCATTCATAAACAGTTTTACTTTTGGTGGTAGATTGTCAGCAATAGCATTTTCATTGACGCCTCCAATTTTTATAGTAGTATTTACTCCTGATTTATCAAAAAGAATTTGTCCTCTTTTTGCATAAAAACTAATTCTTCCATAATCGATTTGTATGGTGATATCACGAGGCACAACAAAACCAAACTCAAATTGTCCATTAGTAATAGTTGCATTTCCTCTAAAAATTGTTTCTCCTAGGACATTAAAGTTAATTGCTGGACAGTTATTGTCATTATTCAAAGTATTTCTCGTAATTTTTTTATCAAAAATCTGTATTGAAAGTTCCCCGTTATATGCCGTTAATGGGTTGTTGTTTTCATCTGTAACATCACCGGTAAGTTTTACATAAGATAAGGATTTGAAATTATCGATTGATCCATTAATTGGGACATCATTAACCTTAGTTAAGTTAACTCTGGGTTGAGTTATTGCTAGTTTTAATGCTGGATCCCCTAAATAGAAAACAACATCGGTTCTTGGAGCAAAATCATTTTTTGCTAGTCGAAGTGATTCTGCTATAGATACATATTCATTAGAATCATATGAAAATAAATATTTAGCCAATACATCATTAAAACTTTCGCCTGTAGATTGATAGATTTCTCTAATTGTAGTAATCATAGAAATGGCGCCCCCTTTTGGGTTCCAGTAGGTATATTCTCCTGCAGTTGGGCGAAAAGGATTATCAAATCTAGAAAACTCGCATGTAATTGTAATAAAAAGAGGGTATCGATACCGGTTACTTAGATTCTGTCCGTCTGATTTTTCCCATGTACGTTCTTGAGACAAACCATCTTCTCCTCCATGGCCAAGATAATTAAATACTAATGCACCTTTTTCAAAAAAGTCAAACAAATCTTTACGTGCTTTCGGATAACGACTCCCTCCAGCACTTGTTTCTTGAACATAAGAATCGAGAATTATTTTTTCATAATTCAAAAAGGGTTTTTCAGCAACTATGGTTTCAGCCATCGAATTGATTCTTGTTTGAAGACTACAATCACTATCTTTATCAGCATCATCTGCTACTATAACTATATTATTGCGCCAATTCCCATAAGATTTAATGTCGTAATAATCAATAACTTTATTAACTAATTCGTCAGCTTGAGTAGTTGTACTTGCAATCATTCTTCCAACAGCGATATCAACTAAGCCTATTTTTTGAGGGTAATTGCCATCTAAATCACCTTCATTATCATCCATTAAACAAAAATAGTCATCGGACGCAAATGAACTTGGATCAACTGTAAAACTATTTAGTGCGTGATAAATAGGGACAATATTTGCTGAAATTGAAATTCTATTTTTGAAATCAAAAGAAGCGTCTCCAAAAAGGTTTACATATTTTACTCTTTTGTCTGGTGCAGAAGCATTAAAATAAACGTATTTAATAAGATTACGAATCGCTCCAATATCTTGTTTTCCAGAAGAAAATTCTTGATAAATTGTTTCAAGCAAAACTACTTTGACATTTAATTGTGAATTTGTTCTGTGAAAGTTCGCTAATTTTTCAGCTTGAACTCGTAAAAAAGTAGGAGAAATAATTAGGTAATCAATATCTTGAAATTGACCTTGAGCATCTAAAAAGATAGTCCCTTTGATATTTTGATTCGTTACTTTAGGTCTAGAATCTGATGATGGTCTATAATAATCGGATTCATCTACTGCTATATACTTTTCGACACTTCCTAAATTGGTTTTAAACGAAAATATATTTTGATTGTCATTGGTTATTTTAGTTACATTATAAAGGTCGCTTATGTTCCAAACTTGTTTGATTGAGGTTGCATTGCTAATTTGAAACTCCCCAATTTGTGTGCTAGTATTTGCTAAATCATATTGAAAAGGAAATTGTTTTCCATATCCAGTTAGATTTCTTTTTGATTTTAATAAAATATAATCTAAAAACCCCTTTGAATCAGGAACACCATTGTTGATGTATTTTAAAGAAATATTGATGTTTTCTGAACCTGGAATAGTGGTGTTTAAGATCGACCAATCTGCTTTTGTTGAAGATCCAACAGGCGAAAAAGATATGTTTCCAACAGCTGTATCGTTGGCTTTAACCTCCATTGAAGTGGCAGCGGTTGAAACAGCAGCGGTATAAATATAAAGATTGACAGTACTTGAAGCTACAATGTTGGGGATTTTAAATTGAAAATTCTGTTGATCTGTAAAATCAAATTGTTCGCCAAACCAACGTCTGCCTAGCCTAACGATATTTACGTTGTCCACTTCATAGTATTGAGAATCATCAAATGTGGTAATTTGAATAGCACTCGCTGCAGAAGGTTGCTGCATTTCAGGCATTCTTTTTCCGTCATTACCTTGAACGTTAATATAATAATAGGACTTAGAATCGTATAAATTATTTGTTGTTTGACTTTCTGCATTCCACTGATCTACACCTTCTGCATAAAAAAGGATATAATCACTATTGTTGAATTCGCCATCATTTTCACCAACTACATCAATAGCATTTTCAATTAAATCTGCGGGGTAATAGGTACTGTTTTTTAATGGAATCATTCGCCCACCATTACCGTAAATTTTAATTTTTCTAGGGTCTATTATATCTACATTAATTCCTAAACCACTTAAAAAACTTCTAGATAATTTATACACACCTGATTTTACAACATAAAATCGATACCAATCGCCTGAAGTTAATACAGAATTTGAAAGGGTATTGAATTCATTATTATTAGAAGATATACGATTGTTATTTGAATTTAAAATATAGGAGAATGATTTTATTTTTTTTAAAGTACCTCCTACTTTTATGATTGGAGATAATTGAATAGAGACAAATAAATCTTCTCTTGATTTTAAATTTTTGGCAGTTGCATATGGTGCAATAGGTAAGATTGAAGCATCCAAATCTCCTAAGTCTACTGAAGTAATGTCTTCATATACAATATTAGTAATTTGAATAGATTTTTCGTCAATTTCGTTTGAAACAGAAATTTGAAATGTGAAATACACTTGTTTTGTATAACTATCAAATTGAAAATTTACAGGGTTAAATTGAGGAGTAATAATTTTTTGATTACCTATTACTATAGGAGATTTGACAGACCAAACAAGAGTCATGTCACCTTTTAGTTGTGCCAAACTAAAGTTGTAAATCAAAAAGACAAAAAGGATGATACTATTTTTCATTGTTTTAAGAAACGCAATTTGAATATATATATTACAAAAGTTGTAAAAATAATTTTTTTCAAGTTAAGTACTATACGATTTAAATTAATTTTGCGTTTTGTTGATGTCGATTGTTCGAAACTAAAAAAAAATTAAAGAAAATTTGTTGCTATATAAAGGTTAATTCTTATATTGCGCCTCGAATTTATTACCTACTTAAAGTATGAAAGTAAACAAAATTATGGCAATCAAACTCTTACTATCAATAGTTATAGTAATAGGAATTACTACTAGTTGTAGTAAAAAGTCTAGCTCGAAAAACTCATCAACTGCTACAGGTTGGAAGATAAATGATAAAAAAGGAGGGTTTCAATATGCTTCCAATTTTAAGAAACAAGCAACTGGGCCAGGATTGGTAATGGTTGAAGGAGGAACATTTACAATGGGTAAAGTTCAAGATGATGTGATGCATGATTGGAATAATTCTCCAAACCAGCAACATGTTCAATCATTTTATATGGATGAAACTGAAGTGACAAACATGATGTATATGGAGTACTTAGATTGGTTGAAAAGAGTATTTCCACCAGATCAAGAAAATTACAAAAACATTTATGAAGGAGCTTCTCCTGATACATTAGTATGGAGAAACCGTTTGGGTTATAATGAAACAATGACCAACAACTATTTAAGACACCCAGCTTATGCTAATTATCCAGTAGTTGGAGTGAATTGGATACAAGCAGTAGAATTTAGTAAATGGCGTACAGACAGAGTAAACGAAAATACTTTAGAAAAAGAAGGTTATTTGAAAAAAGATGCGAAAGTGGCCGATGCAAAAGCAGAATCTACTTTTAGTACCGAGACTTATTTAAATCAACCTACCAAAACTTTTGGTGGAGATGAAAAAATTGTATTAAAAGGTAGAAGAAATTCAAAATCTAAACCTGTTAAAACAAAAGGAACTAAAGATCAACCTGCAACAGAAACTGCAGCTAAAAATGTTTATGCTCAACGTTCTTCAGGTTTGATATTACCAGAATATAGGTTGCCAACAGAAGCTGAATGGGAATATGCAGCTGCTGCAGATGTTGGTCAAAGAGAATACAATATCTATAAAGGACAAAAGAAATATCCATGGTCAGGTTCGTATACTCGTTCTGGGAAAAGAAAAGTTCGCGGAGATCAATTGGCAAACTTTAAGCAAGGAAAAGGAGATTATGGAGGAATAGCAGGATGGTCTGATGATGGTGCAGATATTACCAATATTGTCAAATCGTATCCTCCAAATGATTTTGGATTGTATGATATGGCCGGAAATGTTGCTGAATGGGTTGCCGATGTTTATCGTCCAATTGTAGATGATGAAGCGAGTGATTTTAATTATTTTAGAGGAAATGTTTATACCAAAAATAAAATTGGAGAAGACGGTAAAGCAGAACTAGTTTCGGCTGAAACACAAGCTTTTGATACTTTATCTAACGGTAGAATAATGGCACGTAATCTTCCTGGTCAATTAGCTCAAGTTCCTGTTGATGAAAAGGAAACCTACTTGAGACAGAATTTTGATAAAAGTGACGAGAAAAATTATAGAGATGGTGACAAGCAATCTACTCGTTATTTTGATTTTGGATCTTCTGAAGAAGAGGATGATAAAAACAAAGAAAAACATAAAATGTATGATTCTCCTATTCACAATGTTACAACTGACAGTTTAGGGAATATGGTTAGAAAGTTTGATAAATCAAGCAAAAGAACAACCTTAGTGAATGATAATGTTCGTGTCTATAAAGGTGGTTCATGGAGAGATAGAGCGTATTGGTTAGATCCCGCTCAAAGAAGATATTTTCCTCAAGATATGGCAACAGACTATATTGGATTTAGATGTGCAATGTCTCGAGTTGGTCCAAAAGCTGATAAAAAGAAAAGACCAAGAAATTAATTTTTAGTTTGATACTATAATAAAAGCCCTTTTTAGGGCTTTTATTTTTTTATTTTTTATTATGGTTATTCAACACATTCATCAGTTGTTTTTAAAATGTAATTCGGTCTCAATTGATACTCGAAAAATTGAACATAATTCTATTTTTATTGCCTTCAAAGGCGATCGATTCGATGCCAATACATTTGCTTTGGAAGCACTTTCAAAAGGAGCCTCCTATGTAATTATTGATAATGCGGACTATTTTATCGACTCAAGAACAATACTAGTTGATGATAGTTTAAAGACTTTACAAGAGTTAGCCAAATTTCATCGGGAGTATTTAAAAATACCTATCATTGCGATTACAGGTAGTAATGGTAAAACAACAACCAAAGAGTTAATTTTTGTTGTTCTTTCCCAAAAATTCAAAACAAAAGCCACTGTCGGAAATTTAAATAATCACATCGGAGTTCCACTAACACTATTGTCTTTCAATTCAGAAACAGAAATTGGAATTGTTGAAATGGGAGCCAATCATCAAAAAGAAATTGAGTTTTTATGTAAAATTGCCATGCCAGATTATGGTTATATTACAAATTTTGGCAAAGCTCATTTAGAAGGCTTTGGAGGTGTGGAAGGCGTAATAAAAGGTAAAAGTGAGATGTATACCTATTTATCTCAAAATAATAAATCCGTATTCGTAAATCTTGATGATCCAATTCAAGTTGATAAAACAACTCATATAAATTCAATTACTTTTGGCGTAAAAAAAACCAATGCTTCACTTTGTATTGATGTAGTTAATGCCAATCCATTTGTTGAAATTTATTTCTCTAATGCAACAATTCATTCCCATTTAATTGGCCTCTATAATGCCAACAATATTAACGCTGCAATTGCAATCGGAAATTATTTTGGTGTTAGTCATAAAGCTATTAAAGAAGCAATTGAAAACTATATTCCAGAAAACAATCGATCTCAATTGATGCAAAAAGAATCTAATGAAATAATTTTAGATGCCTACAATGCTAACCCTAGCAGCATGACCGTAGCAATTGCAAATTTTGTGCAACTTGACAAAGAAGGTAAAATGGTAATTCTTGGTGATATGTTTGAGCTAGGAAATGAAAGTCTTAAAGAACACAAAGCGATAGTTGATTTACTTTTAAACGAAAAAACGATAGATTGTTATTTTATAGGTAAAGATTTCTATAAAAATAAAATCGATAGGGAGCATTTTTATTTTTATGAGACTTTCGAATTATTTGTAGAAGGAATTAAGCAACTTTCTTTCCAAAACAAAATAATTTTGATTAAAGGTTCACGAGGAATGGCTTTAGAGAGAATTTTAGATTTTATATAAAATAAAAAATCCACTATTTCTAGTGGATTTTTTTGTGGGCGATGAGGGATTCGAACCCCCGACCCTCTGGGTGTAAACCAGATGCTCTGAACCAACTGAGCTAATCGCCCGAATGCGTGTGCAAATATAAGTTACTTTTTCATATTTGCAAACAAAAATCCATTTTATTCTAAAATTTCTGCAACTACAAATGTACTACCTCCCACAAAAATAAGATCTTCTTTTACCGCCTTCCTTTTAGCAGCTTTATAAGCTTCTGAAACTGAGCTATAAACTTCTCCGATTAATTTATTTTCCAAAGCTTTTTCCATCAAAACAGTAGTCTCTAGGCCACGTGGAATATTAGGTTTGCAAAAATAATAGGTAGCACTTTTGGGGAATAAAGGTAAAATATCCTTCAATTCTTTATCATTTACAACTCCTAATACAATATGTAAATCGTTGTATTCTTGTTGAAGTACTTGTGCAATTACTATTTTTAACCCATCCCGATTGTGAGCGGTATCACAAATTACTTTTGGAAATTCTTGTAATTGTTGCCATCTTCCACACAATCCAGTATTTTTAATTACATGTAATAAACCATTTTTGATATGTGATTCCGATATCTTAAATTCATCAATTGATTGAAGTACTCGAATAGTTTTAATTACAGTCTTCTTATTTAAAATTTGATAATCTCCCAATAATACTGTAGGATAATCTTCCTTTATTTCATCGGAAGCAAAGAATATTTCTGAACCGTTTTCTAATGCTTTATTTTGAAAAACAACTTTTGTTTCAGGCGTATATTCTCCAATAATTACGGGGATAGCAGGCTTGATAATACCTGCTTTTTCATTGGCAATCATTTCTAAAGTATTTCCAAGAAACTGAACATGATCCAATCCGATATTTGTAATAACTGAGATTATCGGATTGATTATGTTGGTTGAATCTAATCTGCCGCCCATTCCGACTTCAATAATGGCAATGTCTACTTGCTTTTCTTTGAAATACTCAAAAGCTAAACCCACACTCATCTCAAAAAAACTTAGATTGTTATTTTCGAAAAATGTTCGATGTAAATTAATAAACTCTGTAACGAATTCTTCAGAAATTTCATTTCCATTAATTTTAATTCGCTCTTTAAAATCTTTCAAATGTGGCGAAGTATAAAGTCCAACGTGATAACCAGCTTCTTGAAGAATGGATGCCAACATATGTGATGTCGATCCTTTGCCGTTAGTTCCTGCAACATGAATGCATCGTAAATCCTTTTCTGGGTTGCCTAATCGTTCTGCTAATAAAATAGTATTGGTTAGATTCTTTCTATAGGCCGATGCACCTTGAGTTTGGTACATTGGTAATTGATTAAACATCCAATTGACAGTATCCTTGTAGTTCATTACTTTTTAATAAAAATTTCTAAATGTAAAATATTTTCTACTTTTTTTAGTTTAATATTGTGTAATCGTCATTGACGTTGCAAATTTGAAATTAATTATCCTAAAAGTCTAAAAAACAACAACAAATATGATTACTGCTTTTTTACAAATACAAGCCGATACGATATCGCAAATCAATCCAGCGGAAGTAGCTAAAAATTTACCAATAAATACAGAAATTTCAGTTTTGGAATTTATTTTAAAAGGTGGTTTTTTTCTAATTCCCATTGTTATTTTATTCTGTTATACTATTTACCTTGTTTTTGAAAGATTTCTATTCATCAATAAAGCGGCTAAAATTGATCAGCATTTGATTAAAGATATTCGAGTAAATTTAAATTCGGGTAATTTAGAAATGGCATGTACAGCTGCAGAAAGAAGCGGAAACGCTCAAGGGAATATTTTGAAAGAAGGAATTTTAACTATTGGAAGACCTATAACCGAAATCGAATCGAATATGGAACGTGCCGCCAATATCGAAATCGGTGAAATGGAAAAGAAATTAGGACAACTTGGATTAATTGCTGGGATTGCTCCGACTTTAGGATTTGTTGGTACAATTTCAGGAGTAATCAAAATATTTTACAGCATTTCGGTAACCGAAGATATCAGTATCGGGAACATTTCTGGTGGTTTATACGAGAAGATGATTAGTAGCGGTGCAGGTTTAATTGTAGGAATTATTGCTTATGCTGCTTATCATTTGTTTAATGGTCGTATTGACACTTTTTCTCTCGACATCCAAAAACAAGTATTAGAATTTGTAAATATTATTCAAAGACCCAATCATGGCGATAAAACGAAATAAACGATTTCATGCGGAAGTAGCAACTTCATCATTGAGTGATATCATGTTTTTCTTGCTATTGTTTTTTTTGATAATATCAACACTAGCCAACCCAAATGTGATTCGAATGACTTTACCCAAGTCAAAAACCAACGAGAAAACCAACAAACAATTAATCACCTTATCAGTAACGGAAGAAAAACGTTTTTTTGTAGATAAAGAAGAAGTTGTTTTTGAAAAGTTGGAGGAAAAGTTGCTCTCGAAAATGGATGCTTCAAAAGATCAAACAGTGGTGATACGAATTCCTTTCAATATGCAAGTCCAAGATTTAGTTGATGTATTGCAAATAGGTGTCAAGAACAAATTAAAGTTTGTGATTGCTACAAGTCCGAAGTAAATTATTTTAAATTGTAAATTTTACAATTTATTCAAAATACACTAAAAAATTATAGCCACAAATTCACTATTTAATCGGTGAATTTGTGGCTAACTTTTTATTATATAATCCTCAAAATAAATAGCTCCTTACGAATGGAAATTTTGAACTAACAAATTAATATACGTAATACTTAATTAAGACTGAAATTGTAAATAATCAATCCAACTTGCGTCTCCTTTGCGTTACTATCGGGTTCCCAACGTGTTCTCATTGCTGCATTTTTGGCTTCATCTAAAAGACATTTTGCGGCATTGGTTGTGCCTCTAACTCCAGGTTTTGCTGCGACAACATTTCCTAACTTATCTACTGAAATCTGAACCGCTACGTTTCCTTCTTCATTACAGGTATAATTGGGTACGGGTTTGCTTAAAGCTTTTCTATTACCTAACATATAATTTGAACCACTTCCTTTTCCTGAACCATCGCCGCTTCCTGATCCAGAACCATTTCCTGATCCAGAACCACTTCCATTCCCAGAACCACTTCCATTCCCAGAACCAGAGCCTGTCCCTGAACCACTTCCGCTATATCCACTTGAGGAAAGTTTACCATCTGGTCTCCCTTTATTGCCACCAGTCTTATCATTACCATCACCGCCTTTATTAGAATTCAATAAATTGGAAAGTGCATCATTCGTGTTTTTTGATACTTTTGGTTTTTCTACTACTGGTTTTGTTTCAGGTTTTACGACCGTTGGTGTTGTTTTTTTGGGTTTTTCATTTTTCGGAAGCGCTACAACATCATCGGCTGCATCGTCTTCTGTGATGACATTGTCTTCTGGAGAAGCAGCGACAGGAGCTTGTTTGGCTTCCTCTTTTACATTTAAGGCTTCACTTTTGAAATTTTCTCCCATTCCAAAATCACTGTCTCCAAAGTTCATTTCAATGCCGCCACCGCCACCGCCACCCATTAATTCTTTTAGGTTGGAAGGGGGCCAAAATCTGATGAAGAATAAAATAAGTAACAACAAACCTATAACAATGGTTGTCAACACTATCGATTTTTGCTGGTCTTTATTCAGAGAAATGTCCATACGATTGTTTGTTTATATGACTTCAATTCTTTTAAACAACGAATAAATGTACTAAAAATTGTTTTTATAAAACAGTTAAACGAGTTGTTTTAACGCAATTTCAAATGCTGTAGCACTAATATTAGTTTTTGATGAATTCAATTCATGTGCTTTTTGAATAGCATTTTTAATGATGTTCGATGTATCTGAAAAAATAGCTTCATCGGTCATTTGTACTTTCTTTTCCATGAAATAAGCGAAAACTCGAGCCATTCCACAGTTTGAAATAAAATCGGGTATCAAACTAATTTTTTGATCGACATCTTCCATGATTGAACCGAAGAAAATTTCTTTATCTGCAAAAGGTACGTTCGCTCCACAAGAAATAACTTCCAATCCTGATGCAATCATTTTATCCATTTGATCTTGAGTAACTAATCTTGATGCGGCACAAGGTGTAAAAATGTCAGCGCCTAAGGACCAAATTTTTGCATTAATTTCTTCAAATGGAATCATGTTGAAAGCCACCAATTTATTCCCGTCTTTGTTTAGAAACAACGTGCGTATTTGCTCGAAAGTAAATCCATTTTCATTAATAACACCGCCCTCTCTATCAATAATTCCTACCACTTTCGCACCCATTTCTGCTAAGTAAAAAGCAGCAGCTGAACCAACATTTCCGAATCCTTGCACGATGGCTTTTTTTCCTTTTACATTGCCACCATAAATACTATAATAATGACGAACCGCTTCCGCAACTCCATAACCCGTAATCATATCAGCCACGGTATATTTTCTAGAAACGTCTGGCGAAAAATTGGGGTTCTCAATCACTTTCACAACACCTTGACGTAATTGTCCAATTCGATTGATTTTATCTGCTTCGGTTGGTTTGAAATGTCCGTTAAAAACCCCTTCTTGTGGATGCCAAACACCACATTCTTCGGTCATTGGAATCACTTCATGAATTTCATCAACATTCAAATCGCCACCAGTTCCATAGTAACTTTTTAGCAACGGAGAAACCGCTTTGTACCAACGTTGTAAAACACCTTTTTTTCTTGGATCATTGGGATCAAAGTTGATTCCTGATTTGGCGCCACCAATCGCTGGACCAGAAACAGAAAATTTCACTTCCATCGTTTTTGCCAAAGAAAGTACTTCATTCATGTCTAAACCTTTTCGCATTCGGGTTCCTCCACCTGCAGCACCGCCTCGAAGCGAGTTGATGACGGTCCAACCTTCTGCCTCAGTTTCGGCATCTTTCCAATTAAAAATAATTTCGGGCGTTTTATCTTCGAATTTTTTGAGTAAATC
The DNA here is from genome assembly GCA_947461795.1 of Flavobacteriaceae bacterium. GTDB lineage: Bacteria > Bacteroidota > Bacteroidia > Flavobacteriales > Flavobacteriaceae > Flavobacterium. Next base: position 13,784 of record CANHMG010000036.1, read on the forward strand.
TTTCATTCAATTTTGCTTATTTGGGTGCAAATATAAGAATATAGCAAGCGTGAATTGCGAATAGTCAGTTGTTCTTTTTAGAAAGTATTAACGGGTCTTGTTGATAATGGCTTTGTAAAAAAGACTACGTTTGAATTGCTATTCAAATTAATTATAATTTAAGCTTAATCAAGATGATAAAAACGGATAAAAATTGGCATGATAAACATTCAGAAACGTTAACCTTTGGCAGTCGTGTTGCCGATAAAGTGGCCACAGGAATGGGGTCTTGGCGATTTATCATCATTCAAACCATCATTGTAATTATTTGGATGGCTTTGAATTTTATTGCCTTTATTTCGCATTGGGATCCGTATCCGTTTATTCTGTTGAATTTACTTTTTTCGACACAAGCGGCCTATGCTGCTCCGATTATTATGATGGCGCAAAATCGTCAAAATGAACGCGATAGAATTCAGGCGCAGGCTGATTATCAAACCAACATCGATGCTAAGTTAGAGATAGAAGCGTTAACGTTGAAATTAAATGAATTGGAAGTTGAAAAGTTGGATAAGATTATTACGATGTTAGAGGAGATGAAAAAATAACTCCTGAGGAATGATTTTTTTTTGCGCCAGTAACACTACTTAAAACATTAATCTCGTCACGCAATTTTAAAACACCCAACAAGCCAAAAATCAAAGCCTCTTTAAATTCTAGTATTTTAGGTTCTGGAATTGTAATTGCTATTTCAGGTAGGTAGAATTGCGTTCTTTCTATTAAGAAATCATTGTAGGCGCCGCCGCCTGTAATCAAAAGTTTGCCTTTTTTTACGGGCAATGCGTTCGCAATTTGGAAAGCTACATGTTCTGAAAACGTGTGCATTTTATCTTCAATGGTAATGGAGTAAGATTCGATTAAAGGCAAGACGACTTCTTTCACATATTCAAATCCCAACGATTTCGGAAAGGATTTTTGGTAAAAATCCAAGTTATTCAAAGCTTCTAATAATGCGGAATGAAGTTTTCCCGATTGGGCAATTTTCCCGCGATTGTCAAAATCAAATCCCAATTGATTGGCGTAAAAATTCAAAACGGTGTTCACTGGTGAAATGTCAAAAGCGATTCGCTGTCCATCTTGTTCAAACGAGATATTCGAAAAACCACCCAAGTTCAAACAATAGTCAAAATCCGAAAACAACAAACGATCCCCAATCGGTACCAGTGGTGCACCTTGACCGCCCAGTTGTACATCTTGCACACGAAAATCACACACTACTTTTTGATGGCAAATTGCGGCAATTTCAGGAAGATTTCCGATTTGCAAGGTGAAACCATTTTGCGGTTGATGTAGAATCGTGTGGCCGTGGGAACAAACCGCATCGATGTTTTTGAGTTGGTGTTTTTCGATAAAATTTCGAATGATATTTCCTAGTAATTGGGTGTAATTTCGGTTAATTTCGGTTAGTTGATTTTCATTAAAATTTACTGCCGACTTCAATTGTTTTACCCAGCTATCATCGTAAGGAATCGTTTTGCATTCTAAGAGATGAAACTCCCATCGTTTGTTGTGGATCGTAAACTCAATATGCGCCAAATCGACGCCATCGAGCGAAGTGCCGCTCATCACGCCAATGATTTTATAATACTCTTTTGTCATGGCCTAAAAATACAAAAACCATCGAATGTTTGATTTTTTATTTTACTAGGTTGTGAGGCTTTGTTACGAAAAGGCATTCAAGGCATTCTTCAAATTCTAATTCAAATCGTTCGAATTCTAACTCAAAACTATCGAATTCTAATTACAGCTCTGTTCTTAAAATAAATTTCTTAAGTTTGTGTTAAGAATTAATGAATTAAAAAAGGATTGCTATGAAAAAAATTACTATCTCAACCCTAAAAAAAATATTGCTTTTCTTTTTGTTGGTATTTGCAACAACAGGATTTGCACAACATTTCACAGTGACTTTAGATAATTTTATGTCAACTTCTAATACTTTTGAAGTGGATGTTGTTCTAATTGTTGATTCACCCGCCGAAGGAGTTCGGTTATGCGCGGTGTCCACGGGAATCAATTACAATCCAGCCATTTTAAATGGAGGGACACCGTGTTCAACAAATAATTGTGGTTCGTGGTCATTGATCGATGGAACCACAGCGCCCGAACTTACCGCTAATGGAGGCTTGAATCCATGGAACATGGCTACTCGTTATCCCTATGTGCAACTTAGAATTGTACAACCAGCCAAGGTTACTTCTCTTGTTGATTTGGTTGCAGGTTCCTATAGAATCGGGAGGTTTAGATTTACCAATACGGTGCCATGGGCAGTAGATAGCGATCCTGAGTTGTGGTTGTCACCGACAAATTCTATTCCTTCGCCTGGTTCAACAAATACAATTGTTTCATTTACTGATTTTGGCTCGACAACTTTTATACGTACTGCTTCAACAATCACAGTTCCACATTTTGTCACTTTGGGTTACACACAAGGATCTCCATTGCTTAGAGTATTAAATAGTTCTTTGGCAACAGTTTCGTCTGAAGTTTCGTCAGAAATTGCAACCGCTTTTCCAAACCCTTTTTCGAGTACTTTCAACCTGAACTTAACAACGGTTTCCAGCGAAATGGTTCAAGTGAGTGTTTATGATATGTTGGGGAAATTAATTGAAGATTTTAATATTGAAAGCAACGGTATAAATTCCTTTTCATTTGGCGAAAAATATGCTGCTGGGTTTTATAATGTGAAAGTTTCTCAAGGCGATAAAACGCAAGTAATTCGCATGATCAAACAATAATCTATTTTGAAAACATAAATAAAAGCACCTGCCATTGTAGGTGCTTTTTGTTTTTGTAAAATAGGTGAGAAGGATAGATGAATGAAGCTAAATTGAACAAGACCCAAAAAATACGAAAACGTTTGAAATTTTAACTTTTAAATGATACATTTGAAAACCATTATAAAAAACGTCCCACTTTAGTATTTAACATATGGATTTTAATCTTACCGAAGAACATTTAATGATTCAACAAGCTGCTAGAGATTTTGCTCAAGCCGAATTGTTGCCAGGAGTAATAGAAAGAGACGAACATTCTAAGTTCCCCACAGAACAAGTCAAAATGATGGCCGATTTAGGATTTATGGGCATGATGGTCGATCCGAAATACGGCGGTTCTGGTTTGGATAGTGTGTCTTATGTGTTGGCGATGACTGAAATTGCCAAAGTAGATGCTTCGGCAGCAGTTATTATGTCGGTGAATAATTCTTTGGTTTGTGCAGGAATTGAAAAATATTGCAGCGAAGAACAAAAAATGAAGTATTTAGTTCCTTTAGCAAAAGGGGAAGTTATCGGAGCATTTTGTTTGTCAGAGCCAGAAGCAGGATCAGATGCCACTTCGCAAAAAACAACTGCGATAGATAAAGGCGATCATTACTTATTAAACGGAACCAAAAACTGGATCACCAACGGAGCAACCGCTTCTACCTATTTGGTTATTGCTCAAACCGATGTAGAGAAAAAACACAAAGGGATCAACGCATTTATAGTTGAAAAAGGTACGCCTGGATTTGAAATCGGTCCCAAAGAAAGAAAAATGGGTATACGAGGTTCGGATACACATTCATTGATGTTTACAGATGTAAAAGTGCCTAAAGAAAACCGTATAGGAGCGGATGGTTTCGGATTTAATTTTGCGATGAATGTCTTGAATGGCGGCCGAATCGGAATTGCATCACAAGCATTAGGAATCGCAACAGGGGCTTATGAATTGGCATTAAAATACTCGCATGAGCGCAAAGCTTTTGGAAAAGAAATATTCAATCATCAAGTAATTGCTTTTAAGTTGGCAGATATGTATGTAAAAATCACCGCTGCACGATTGCTCATCATGAAAGCTGCTTGCGAAAAAGATGAAGGGAAAGATATTTCTCATTCGGGTGCGATGGCAAAATTATACGCTTCTGAAATTGCTTTAGAAGTGGCGAATGAAGCAGTTCAAATCCACGGTGGAAACGGTTATGTAGCCGAATACCATGTTGAACGCATGATGCGCGATTCTAAAATTACCCAGATATATGAAGGAACTTCGGAAATTCAGAGAATTGTGATTTCTAGAGGATTGGTGTCGTAAAGCGTTCTAGAAATAATTTTAAAACCATTAAGGAATTAAGTTTCATTAAGTCAAAAACTGCTTAATTTTCTTAATTCCTTAATGGTTTTTGAATTTGAAAAAAGCTATATTTACTCAAAGAAATATAATGTCAGAAGAATTAAAATATTGGTATTTACGTGATCACAAACTATTTTGGACATTAAGCATGTCTCAAATTAAGCAATTGTGTATCATTACTGGATTTAAAAAAGCTAAAAAAGGCGATATTATTTATTTCTCCTCTAGCGATGTTCCTAGAATATTCCTTCTTAAAAAAGGGAATATTAAAATCGTCGAAATTGACGAAGATGGGAACGAAACCATCAAAGACATTATTCAAAAAGGAGATTTATTCGGAGAGTTAACGTTGGAAAACGATAGAAATTCGAATGAATATGCGAAAGCATTAACCGATGAAGTCGCTATTTGCAGTTTTTTAATGTCTGATTTCGAAAACTTGATGTTGCAAAACCCCAATTTAGCATTGACCTATACCAAGTTTGTTGGGTTAAAAATGAAACGTATCAAAAACAATTATTCCAACCTAATTTCCAAAGACGCTAAAACCAGATTGCATACTTTTATTAAAGAATGGGCAGAACGAGAAGGGAAGCACAATGGAAATAAAGCCACTATAGAAAACTATCTTACGCAAGCTGACATAGCTCAAATCATAGGAACATCTCGACAAACGGCAACGCAATTGCTCAACGAAATGGAAGAAAAACAATTGATTTATTACTCTAGAAAAGAAATATTGATAGATGATATTACAAAACTTTAAAACTATTTTCACGGTTTTGTAAACTAAACGACACTTTGCATTTTTCATCTGCAATACTTTTGCTTTATCAAAATAGATAATCAAATCGTATTCTTATGAAAAGACAAATTTTAATCCTATTTGTTGCCTTACTATCCGCAACAACTTTTTCTCAAAGCGCAGCAAAAAGAACTTCAGAATTCAATTTAGAAAAAAAAGTAGCCATTCAAGGTTATGATCCGGTAGCGTATTTCACACAGAAGAAAGCAGTAAAAGGAAAATCTACCCTAGCAAGTTCGTATGAAGGAGTTACATATTATTTTTCTTCTCAAGCCAACAAAGAAATTTTTGCTAAAAATCCAGCGAACTACGAGCTACAATATGGCGGATGGTGTTCGTATGCCATGGGAGCGACTGGTGAAAAAGTAGAAATCGACCCAGAAACCTTTAAAATAGTCGATGGGAAACTCAATCTTTACTACAATGCTTATTTCAACAACACGCTAAAGAGTTGGAACAAAGACGAAGTCAACTTAAAGAAAAAAGCGGATGCGAATTGGAAGAAGTTTATTAATTAATCTCAAAATCTTTCCATCTAAAAAATCTAAATCATGAAAAACAACGTATTTACTTGGATTATCAAACTCACAGCAGTAATCATTTTGATACAAACACTCTATTTTAAATTTACCGGAGCAGAAGAAAGCGTCTATATTTTTTCAACGCTTGGTGCTGAACCTTATGGTCGAATCGGATCTGGAGTGGTCGAATTAATTGCCTCTATTTTAATACTAATTCCACGTACAACACTACTCGGAGCACTAATAGGATTAGGAACTATGACAGGCGCTATTCTATCCCATTTATTTATATTAGGAATTGTTGTAAAAAACGATGGCGGAACACTTTTTATTTTGGCAATAATTACGTTAATTTGTTATGCAATTCTTGTGTTTCAGAACAGAGATAAAATTCATAGTCTATTAAAGTTTCAATTGTAAAAACATGTTGCTTCAATCCATTCATCATAGTTTAGAAGAATTAAACGATTTACTTCAAAAGATTTCCGACGAGGATTATGCACATCCATGTCACGAATTGAGCAACGCAACAATTGGCGAACACACCCGACACATTATCGAAATGTTTCAGTGTTTAAAATCACAATACGAAACGGGAATTGTCAATTACGACCAACGTCAACGCAACAAGTTGATTCAAACCAACTCGGAATTTGCCATTGCTCAAATCAAAGAGATCCAAAATTCTCTTGATCGGGAAAACAAAAAAATCAAATTGCAACAAATTATCGACGGCGAAGAAATCCGTATCGAAAGCAATTATTTCAGAGAATTACTCTACAATCTAGAACACTGCATTCATCACCAAGCGCTCATAAAAGTGGCTATTCTCATGAATAGCAAACTAGAAGTCGACGAAAATTTTGGTGTGGCACGCTCCACCATCGAATACAGAAAACAATGTGCACAGTAAGTTTTGTCCATTCCAAAGGCAAAATAATCATCACTTCCAATCGCGACGAGCAAGTAGCCCGTCCGGCTTTTGAACCGAGAAATTACCTTGTCAATCAGAAAAATTTATTTTTCCCCAAAGACCCAAAAGCAGGCGGGACTTGGTATGTCGTAGATGATAGCACCAATGTATTAGTCTTGCTCAA
>CANHMG010000037.1 GCA_947461795.1 Flavobacteriaceae bacterium
CAAGGCAAAGGCAAAACCAATTATCGTTTGCGTGATGCCGTGTTTTCTAGACAACGTTATTGGGGCGAACCATTCCCAGTCTATTATGTAAACGGTTTACCACAAATGATCGATGCGAAACATTTGCCAATCGTATTGCCAGAAGTAGAAAAGTATCTGCCAACCGAAGATGGTCAACCGCCATTAGGAAATGCAACTACTTGGGCTTGGGATGTAGAGAAATCGTCGGTCGTGAGTTGCCAGTTGATTGACCATAAGACTGTATTTCCGCTCGAACTTAACACGATGCCAGGTTGGGCAGGAAGTTCCTGGTACTGGATGCGTTATATGGATGCGCACAACGAAACCGAATTTGCCTCAGCGGAAGCATTGAAATATTGGGAAAATGTCGATTTGTATATCGGAGGTAGCGAACATGCTACTGGACATTTGTTGTATTCTCGTTTCTGGAACAAATTCCTAAAAGACAAAGGATTCGCGCCTACGGAAGAACCGTTTAAAAAGTTGATCAATCAAGGGATGATTTTGGGGATGAGTGCGTTTGTGTATCGCAGCGAAGATTCCAAAAAGTTATATTCAAAAGGAATGATTCAAAATGAGATTGTTCACCCAATCCACGTTGATTTGGCTGTAATTAATGATGTGACTAATGAATTGGATATCGAAAAATTCAAAGCACATCCATTGTATTCAGATTATAAAGATGCCGAGTTTATCCTTGAAAACGGCAAATATATCGTTGGTCGTGAAGTTGAAAAAATGTCTAAATCGAAATACAACGTGGTTAATCCTGATGACATTTGCAACGAATACGGCGCCGACACTTTACGTTTGTACGAAATGTTCCTCGGTCCACTAGAGCAAGCCAAGCCATGGAATACCGCTGGAATTACGGGTGTTTTTGGTTTTCTTAAAAAACTATGGCGTTTGTATTTTGATGACAATGGTTTGATTGTCACGAACCACGAACCTTCTAAAGACAGTTTGAAAACATTGCACAAAACCATCAAGAAAGTAGGTGAGGATATCACCAATTTTTCTTTCAATACCTCGGTGAGTCAGTTTATGATTTGTGTGAATGAATTGTCGACACAAAATTGTCATGAGCGTGCGATTCTCGAGTCATTAGCTATTCTGATTTCGCCTTATGCCCCGCATATTGCAGAAGAATTGTGGAGTCAATTAGGAAATTCAGACTCGATTTCAACTGTGGCTTTTCCTGAATTAGATGCCAAACATTTGGTAGAAAGCAGCAAGGAATATCCGGTTTCTTTTAATGGTAAAATGCGATTTACGTTGGAGTTGCCACTCCATTTAACTGCGGCACAAATTGAAGAAATTGTCATGAAAGACGAGCGTACCATCAAGCAATTGGAAGGACGAACGCCAAATAAAGTGATTATAGTTCCTGGAAAGATTATCAACCTCGTTGGTTAATATGCTTTGCGCCTCTGCGTCTTTGCGAGCCAATTTTTATCTCTCGCAAAGACGCAAAGGCGCAAAGTAAAACTGACAAAATTGCACGAATGTTAACGCAAAGCAAATTGGCTTGTAAATTGAGAGGCAATTTGTACTTTTAAATTTTAAAACTAAAAAACAAAAAATTATGTATTTGATTTTAGCAGGTTTACTGATGTTGGTGAGTTGGTTGGTGAGCAATCGACTGAAAAACAAGTTCGAATTGTACTCGAAATTGCAATTGCAAAACGGCATGTCAGGAAAAGAAATCGCCGAAAGAATGTTGTCCGACCATGGCATTACGGATGTTCAGGTCATTTCTGTGGAAGGTCAATTGACAGACCATTACAATCCAGCCGATAAAACTGTCAATTTGAGTGAAGCGGTGTACAACCAAAGAAATGCCGCAGCGGCAGCCGTTGCTGCTCATGAATGTGGTCACGCGGTGCAACATGCGACTGCCTATAGTTGGTTGGAAATGCGTTCGAAATTAGTGCCGGTCGTGAGTGTAGCATCAAGTTATATCCAGTGGATTCTGATTGGTGGTATTTTAATGATGCGCACGTTTCCACAATTGTTGTTGGTGGGTATTGTGCTTTTTGCCGCTACAACTTTGTTTTCTCTTATTACTTTGCCCGTAGAATATGATGCGAGTAACAGAGCTTTGGCTTGGTTAGAAAACAAACAAATGTTGAATCGCGAAGAACAAGATGGTGCCAAAGATGCCTTGAAATGGGCGGCAAGAACCTATGTGGTTGCTGCCATTGGTTCGATTGCAACTTTGTTGTATTATGTGATGATTTATATGAATAGAAGATAAAAAGTCTATTTTCTATTTAACACGGATTGCACAGATTATCATGGATTAAATTCGTGAAAATCTGTGCAATTTGATTTTATAATTGAATCTGTCGATCGATCTGCTGATCTAAAGAAATAAAGGTTTCCGTTCTCGAAACACCTTCTATCGCTTGAATCTTGGTGTTGAGTAATTGCATTAGATGCTCGTTGTCACGGCAAATAATTTTAATAAGTATCGACCAGTTTCCAGTAGTATAATGGCATTCTAGCACTTCTGGAATTTTTTTTAGTTCACGAACCGCTTCCGAATTTCGTGCCGCTTTGTCGAGATAAACACCTACAAAAGCCATGGTGCTGTAGCCTAACACTTTGGTGTTGATGGTGAATTTAGATCCAGAAATTACACCAGCTTGTTCTAGTTTTCGAAGTCTTTGGTGAATTGCAGCTCCCGATATTCCGATTTTGTTGGCGATTTGCAAAATGGGTTTTCGAGCATCGTGCATGAGGTCTCGAAGAATTTCTTTGTCGATGCCATCTATCTCTATTTGAAGGGAATTGATTTTCATTACTACTAATTTTAAACCAAAAGTACAATTTTGATTTTAGAATGAAAGCGAATTGTGAAATATACACACGAATGATCTGATTTTAAACAAATTCGCACAGGTTGTTGAAAAACCCTAGCCCTGATGGCAGCGGCATCCTTTTGTGCCAATTTCGGCGCAAAAGATACAGCGAACAGCAGGTTCCCGGCTTCGAAAAATCTTAGTGCTTCAAACGATCCGGATTATATCCTAAATAATCTTTTTCTATTTCGTTGAAAATCACACCGTACTCTTCGAGTTCTTTCAAAATCGGAAGATAGACCTCTTTGTTGATAGGCAATTGCACACCAGGAGTTTTGATCTTACCGTTGAGAATTTGCAAAGTGGCCATAGCAACGGGAAGCCCAACGGTTTTTGCCATTGCCGTATAAGTTTGGTCGTCACCTAGACACACCATTTTCGAATCGATTTGTTTTTGAACACCATTGATTTCGTATCCAAATTTGTGATACATGACAATCATGTCTTTGTCGTGAGGTTCGAGAGTCCATTTTTCAGCAAGGATTTTCTCTAGTATTTGCGCTGGAGAAGCATCTTTGAGTCCAACGATTTTATTTGCATTGAAAAGATCCAATTCAATTAATTTATCCCACATGATATCGTCTTGTTCGATACCGAGTTGCAAACGCAACTTGATTTCGACAGAATCGGTTGGATGATACGGCAAAAACAAATTGACAAATTCGCGGTAACTAATCGTATCTGAATTGTCTATTTTGTAGCTATCATCGGTCATTCCGAGTTGCACGAACATATTCCAGGCTTTAGAAAAACCTACTTTTCGAATGGTTCCTCGGTATAAGGTTAAGGCATCGTCTAATCCGTAAACGCTACGGTATTTTAAAGAATCACGATTGGCATACCCTTCAAATCGACCATAGCCCTCCACTTCTAGAAATTCGGTTCTTCGAAATAATTTGTGATACGGGATGTATTTGTAAGTTCCTTCTTGAATAAATTTTGCGGCACCACCTTGACCTGCCAATACGACATTTCTCGGAGCCCAAGTAAATTTGTAATTCCAAAGATTGTTGTCGGATTCTGGAGCGACTAAACCACCACAGAACGATTCGAATAAAATCATTTTACCGCCTTGATCTCTGATTTCATCAATAACTTTCATGGCGCTCATGTGATCAATACCGGGATCAAGCCCAATTTCATTCATAAAGATGAGGTTGTTGGCTTTGGCTGCTGCATCTAATTCTTGCATGGCATCGCTAACATACGAAGCTGTGACCATGTTTTTTTTGTAGGTAATACAATCTTTGGCCACTTCAATATGCAAATGTGCGGGTAACATCGAGATGACGATATCGGCTTTTTGAATTTCAGTTTGTCTTTGGTTTGCATCGAAAATATCCAATGCAATTGCCGTAGCATTTTTGTGATTATTGGTTTTTCGTGCTGCTAATTCTTTGGATAAATCGCCAATAGTTAGATGCAAATTTTCAGCATCGGATTTATGTAAAAGGTATTGTATTAAAGAAGAAGCGGAGCGTCCGGCACCTATAATTAAAATATTTCTCATGGTTTTTTGCAAATAGTTCCCAAAGGTATGAAATAGGTTAAATTTTTTAGCCACCAATTCACGAATTAAAATAAAGTAATTCGTGAATTCGTGGCTAAACTATAAATTTTACAAAAGGAATTATTCCAATCCTTCTAAATCTTTCAAATCCTCTTGTTTGGATTCGATTTTCTTTTGTTCAAATTGCGCATCTTGTTCCACTTCATCTGGAATAAAGCTACGAACAAGAATCACCACTAAGGTTATTCCAGCTAAAATCAACAACCATTTCGGAACATTTCGATTGCTTGCGTCCGATTTGGCAAAGGCCACTCCTCCAAATAACAAAGACAAACCTACAGGTAAAACTCCTAAAGTTCCCATGGGTAAAATAGCGAATACAATTCCAAGGATTGCAAATAAAAAGGCTAAAACGATGGTTATTTTTCTCATATTAAATTCCAGTTGCGTTAGTTAATGTTAATTGTCCTGTTCCAACAGGAATGCTAAATTGTATTAAAGTAGGAACTTTTGCTGTATCAGCGGTTAAATAGATAATATTCTTATCGGTTCCTTTTAACTTATTGGTTTTGGCTCCAATCGAAATTTTGTAGCATACTTTTTTACCTAAATTTCCAGCGTTAACCGTTTCTTTTCCTAAGTATTTTGCAGAAACACCCATTTCTTTTTCATCAAAAACTACTACGAAACTTTTGATCTGTCCAGGTTTGAAAGTGTTAAAATCAATCGTTCTCAATTTATACAAAATAGAAATCACGTCTTGAGTGCCAGGTCTAACTTGGAAAGTGTTTTTCGTTTCTGGAGTGTTTTTTTTGTTTACGGTACTTTCTATCGTTTTACCATCATTTTTAAAAATGTACTTTTCTCTTTTAGTATATTTCCCTTCAAATATATCACGCTTATACAAGCTTGACTTTAGGGTAATTGGATCAACATAGGACTCATAAACATCACGTATTTTAAAAAAAGAATCCCATTTGCTGAAGGTTGTCGCTTCACAATTCAAATGCAATAATGTTTTTTTAGAAGTTTTCACTGTTTCTGTTTCCATGGTAACTTGCGCTAATTGTGTCATCAAACCACCCATATTATAGGAAGCAGCATAGATAAATTTTTCGCCAGACTTAATCGCTTTATTGCCTTGAGCACTAAGACTTAAAGTTGCAATTGTCATTACAATTAAAAAGATTTTCTTCATTTTTTTTAGTTTTTTAAAGTGCAAATGTACTATTTTTTTGTTAGGAGCTAAATCCCGTTTTTCACTCTATCTTTTTCCGTCTAAAGAAGCCGAAAAAAGGATGCCGCTACAACCGGGGCTAAAAACGTTTCAATTCCTTTGACGTTTCCTAGAGAACTGATACTTTTACACTTTAGTATATAAACTTCAATTATGAAAAGAAAAATTGTTCTCACCGCTACTTTATTTGGAATGTTAGCTATTGTTTTAGGGGCTTTTGGTGCACATGCTTTAAAGAAAGTACTTACATTAGAACAACTTAATACTTTTGAAACAGGAGTGAAGTACCAAATATATCATGCTCTGTTTTTACTTTATGTTGGGATGTCTTCCCAAGTAAGTGAATTGGCCAAAAAAAGAATTTATTATACAGTAGTAACTGGAATACTTTTTTTCTCAGGATCAATTTATTTGCTAGCAACCAATGACTTAACATCTTTCAACTTTAAAGTAATTGGTTTTATTACCCCAATTGGCGGATTGTTGCTAATCGTAGGCTGGTTGTGTCTTTTCATCGATTTTTATAAGAAAAAAGCATAATAATTCAAGTTTATAAATCTAGGTAAAATATTATTTTTACTTTTGTGCTTTATTTCAAACTCAACACAAATTCATTTCTATGGATAATTACGCTCAAATCACGAAATCGATTTCGCTAGAAAATTACGGTATTATTGATGCAACAGAAGTTATTTACAATCCTTCTTATGAATTCTTATATCAAGAAGAACTAAAATCTACTTTGCAAGGATTTGAAAAAGGACAAGTAACAGAATTAGGTGCTGTAAATGTAATGACAGGTGTTTTTACGGGTCGTTCCCCAAAAGATAAATATATCGTTGAAGATAGTATCACAAAAGACACTATTTGGTGGAATTCGGAAAAAGCAGTAAACGATAATAAACCTATTTCTCAAGATACTTGGAATGCTTTAAAAACTACCACTTTAAACCAACTTTCAGGAAAAAGATTGTTTGTCATAGATGCTTATTGTGGCGCCAATGAAAACACTCGATTGAAAGTTCGATTTATTATGGAAGTTGCTTGGCAAGCCCATTTCGTTAAAAACATGTTCATTCGTCCAACAGATGAAGAACAAGAAAATTTTGGAGAGCCAGATTTTATTGTAATGAATGCTTCCAAAACTACTTTTAAAGATTTTGCTGCTCATAAATTGAATTCAGAAGTCTATGTAGCCTTTAATCTTTCAGAGAAAATCCAATTGATTGGTGGAACTTGGTACGGTGGTGAAATGAAAAAAGGATTGTTCGCAATGATGAACTATTATTTGCCATTGCAAGGAATTGCATCCATGCATTGTTCTGCTAACAAAGGTAAAGAAGGCGACGTAGCTGTTTTCTTTGGTTTGTCAGGAACAGGTAAGACAACCTTATCAACCGATCCGAAAAGAGAATTAATAGGAGATGATGAACATGGATGGGATAACGAAGGCGTTTTCAATTTCGAAGGTGGTTGTTATGCTAAAACCATCGATTTAAGTAGAGAAAACGAACCGGATATTTTTGAAGCTATAAAAAAAGATGCTTTATTAGAAAATGTAACTGTTGATGCCAATGGCAAAATTGATTTTAAAGACGGTTCAGTAACTCAAAACACTAGAGTTTCTTATCCAATTAATCATATTCATAATATAGTAAAACCAGTTTCTAAAGCGGGACATGCTACTAAAGTAATCTTCTTAACAGCGGATGCTTTTGGTGTAATGCCACCTGTTTCTAAATTAACTCCAGAACAAACCAAATATTATTTCCTTTCAGGCTTTACCGCTAAATTAGCAGGCACTGAAAGAGGAGTAACAGAACCACAACCCACTTTTTCAGCTTGTTTCGGGAAAGCATTCTTAACATTGCACCCAACACAATATGGAGAAGAATTGGTAAAGAAAATGGAACAACACAACGCAAAAGCGTATATGGTCAATACCGGTTGGAACGGAACAGGGAAACGTATTTCTATAAAAGATACTCGAGCGATTATTGATGCAATTTTAGATGGATCTATCGAAAAAGCAACTACAAAAACAATCCCAACTTTCAATTTTGAAGTGCCAACTGCACTGCATGATGTAGATGCTTCGATACTCGACCCAAGAGCCACGTATGCAGATGCTTCGGAATGGTCAACAAAAGCGAATGATTTAGCGTCACGATTTATAAACAATTTCAAACAATATACAGATAATTCCGAAGGGCAAAATTTAGTAAAAGCAGGCCCTCAAGTTTAGCGAATAGTTTGTCCATTGGAAGTTTACAAGTCGATTTTCGAATTAAATACATTCATTTAATTCGAAAATCGACTTTTTTTATACTAATGATTGTTCAGAACTAAAACGTTTTCTTATCCCAGATTAGGAATATTAGACCTCTAATTTTGTGAATTCAACTGTTTTTTAATTTACTTTTTACCATATTCTTAAATCGTAGTTGCATTGGTAATATGTTGCGCAAAATTTATTTTCTTTGTCCTATAACATTAAAAATGAAATAGTTATGTCAGTAAAGAAACAATTTATAAAAACGAAACCAGTTTGCAAAGTAACTTTTACAGTAGAAGCGAAAGAAGCAAATAACGCAGCAGTTGTTGGAGATTTTAACAATTGGAACCCAAAAGAAGGGGAATTGAGTAAACTTAAAAATGGTACATTCAAAGGGATCTTTGATGTGAATAAAGATGCTTCTTACGAGTTTAAATACGTAATTGATGGAGCTTTTGTAAATGAAGTTGAAGCTGATTCATACAGATTTAATGAATTTGCAGGTGCTGAAAACAGTGTATTGGAAGTATAATTATACTTACAAATAAAAAAAAGTCGCTCTAGCAGCGACTTTTTTTATGGTTATAATTTATAAAATGCCCAAAAAACGCAAGTCACTTTCGCTTTCCAATTCTTCGGGAATTTGATTTTGTTTAAACAACCTTGCTGTCAATTCTCCTTTCAAAGTAATTTTATTTCCTTTTACTTCCAGCCAACTTCCCTCACGTAATCCTAAAACAGGAACCGAATTGAATGCATGAAATTCTTTGATGCGGGTTTCACGTGTTTCTCCCATATGTTTCGATTGTAAATCGGCATCTAAATAATGAGGGTTTAAATTAAATGGAATCATTCCTAATGTTTGAAAACTCGGCGGATAAATAATCGGCATGTCATTGGTAGTTTGCATCGTCAATCCAGTAATATTACTTCCAGCACTTGTTCCTAAATAGGGAGTTCCTTTTTTTAAAGTCTCCGATAAGATCTCCATCACATTGTTTTTATACAATTGAAAAACCAACAGAAATGTGTTCCCGCCTCCTGTAAAAATACCCTCTGCTTCTTGAATGGCTTGTATAGGATTCTCAAATTCATGAAGCCCTTTCACTTCAATTTTTAATTTTGTAAAAACAGCACGAACCTTTTCAGTGTATTCTTCATGAGATACGCCACCTGGCCTAGCATAGGGTATAAATAAAATTGATTTACAATTTTCAAAATGAGTTTTTAAAGTAGGTAACAAATAGTCTAAATAATCACCGCCGTGAAGCGTAGAAGTACTTGCAATAATTAGATTTTTCATAAATTTTTTATTGGGGTTAAAGATAAAAACCTTTTCCATTCAAAAAGGAACTTTATGGGATTAAAATTAACAGTCAATTACCTTATTATTGGCAAATCATTGTGAATAGTACCTCTTACTTTTGTTTTCAATTAATAAAACC
This sequence comes from Flavobacteriaceae bacterium, assembly GCA_947461795.1. GTDB lineage: Bacteria > Bacteroidota > Bacteroidia > Flavobacteriales > Flavobacteriaceae > Flavobacterium. The sequence goes on from CANHMG010000037.1 coordinate 9,353, forward strand.
TAAATCATTTTAATAACAATAGTAAATTATAAAGAAACACGCTATAAATTACTAACTTTGTTAATAGCATGAAGTTTATTTTTCATTGGAAATTTATCCTATAAATAAAAAATTTATTGAACTAAATAATATTAAAATGAAATCAATTTTAGGAATTTTTACTTTGTTTTTGATGAGTCAGTTTTCAATAGCTCAAGAAACTTCTAGAAGAATTATTCACGGACAAGCGGTTAATGATTCTATAAAAGTTGAAAATGTGATTGTTTTTAATACGAGTGCCAAATTAGGAACGGTTACAAAGTTGAATGGAAATTTCGAAATCAAAGCAAGAGAAAATGATACTTTAGTTTTTTCTAGTTTGTTTTTTAAATCTAAAAAAGTAGTAATTAGTAAAGAAGACATTTCTTCTTCGGTATTTCTGGTGAATTTAACAGCTTTTACCAATCAATTAATGGAAGTTGTTGTTGAAAACAAATCAAAATCAAAAGAAAAAATCAAACCTAAAATAGGGTCAACTAGAGACATTGTTGATACCAAATATTTTGACGATAATCAATCGTCTCCTAAAAACACTGTAATGCCATCTAATGTTACTGAAAATGGAATGGATTTCGTTCGAATGTATAAAGATGTCATGCGATTTCTTCGAAAAAAGAACCCCAAAAAGAACGATTTAACTTCTTCAGTGACATTTACAGAATCCGTGATAAAAAAAATAAAATATCCTTTTTTTAATAGCACTTTAAAACTACAGGATGATGAAATAAAACTTTTTTTAGTGTATTGCGAAAACGATACTAAAGTAAAAACGATACTAGATACAAAATCCGATTTCATACTCATGGATTACTTAATTGAAAAAAATATTGAATTCAAAAAAATCACTTCTTCAGAAAATAAATAAATCCATAGTATTGAATTCTCAATTTTTATCAGTTTTCTTTTTACTATTTTATTTTCAAACAATTGTTTCGCAAAAATTGCTTTTTGGAAAAATTCTCGTTGATGGGGAATTAACAGAAAAAGTCAATGTTTTAAATGTCACAAGTAATAAAACAACACTCACAAACGATTTAGGAGAATTCACAATTCCGGTTTCTATTGGTGATGCATTACTATTTTCAGCAGTTAATCTTGAGACCAAACGCAAAATTGTTGACGAAAAAGAATTCAATTCGGCATCAATTATTGTCAAAATGAGTACAAGAATTATTCCTTTAAACGAAGTAAAAGTCAATGAAAACAGTTCGATTACTGCAGAAAATCTAGGTATTATTCCTCATGGACAGAAAAAATATTCTCCAGCAGAACGTAGAGTTCACGAAGCAACAACGGGAAGTGGTATAGTTCCGTTAAATCCTATTTTAAATGCTATTTCAGGTCGAACGACAATGCTTAAAAAAGAAGTAGTAGCTGAAAAAAAAGAGCGTTTGTTGTTGCGGCTTGATGGTTGGTTTGAAGAAAATTTTTATACGGATTATCTAAAAATACCCAAAGAATATATCAAAGGATTTCATTACTTTTTAATAGAAGATGTTGATTTTGTTAGAGCTTTGAAAGCAAAAAACAAAACACTTACTAAATTTTTAGTCAAGAAGTTAGCCTTAGATTATAAAGAAACGGTTACTATACAACAGAAATAACTATTTTTGAAATATGAAAAAATTACGAATTCTAAGTTTATTGTTACTATTTACGCTTTCTTCATTTACAATTCACAAGTTTTATATAGCAATCTATCAAATTAATTTTATTTCCGAAAAGACACGATTGGAGATTACATCCCGAATATTTGTAGATGATTTAAATGCTGCTTTACTTAAAAATTATAAAATCAAAACACATATTGGAGAACCCACAGAAACCCAGGAAGACATTACAATGATGAATCAATATCTTTCCGAACATTTCAAAATCAAAGTAAATGGGAACCCAAAAAACATCCAATTCATTAGTAAAGAAATGGAAAACAACGTGGTCATTGGGTATTATAAAATTGTTGACGTTTCAACTATAAAAACACTTTCCGTTCAAAATACGTCTTTAATGGAAGTTTTTTCAGACCAACAAAACATCATACAAACCAACTTCAACGGAAAGAAACAAAGCCTTTTGTTAACTCTTGAAAATCCAAATGGGGTGTTAAAATAGTTTCAAACCTGAAGTGCTTCGAAAAAATACTTTATTTTTAACACTTTAAAATTAAAATTTATAAATAGAATGGAAATGCCATATTCTATTAAAAACAAATAATTTCTATAGATGAAAAAAAATACTCTTGTTGGTTTAATGTTCTTAGTGATTTTTGGCTCTATTCATGCGCAAGAAGTAGCAAAGCCAAAACAAAAAGGACATGTTGACGAAAATAAATTCAGACAGATGTATGATTTGTTGGCGACTCCCAATATGTATAGAACTGCATCGGGTGCTCCTGGACCAGAATATTATCAGCAACAAGCCGATTATAAGATAGATATTGAATTAGATGATAAAAACACCAAACTCTATGGTGTAGAAACGGTAACCTATACTAATAATGCTAAAGAATCACTTGACTATTTGTGGATGCAATTGGATCAAAATATAGCTGCAAGAACTTCGAAAACACCTTTAATTGATAGCAATACGACCGATCCAGCGATGAGTACGCAATCTTTTTCTAGAAAATATTTAGAAGAAAAATACGATGGTGGATTCAAAATAGAGTTCGTTAAAGACAGCAAGGGAAATCAGATTCCTTATACTATCAATGAAACGATGATGCGTATTAATTTGTCAAAACCACTAGCTCATGGCGAAAAAATGGTTTTGAATATCAAATGGAATTACATCATCAATAATTATATGTTAGATGGTGGTCGATCCGGTTATGAGCATTTTGAAGACGGGAATAATTTATATGTTTTGGCGCAATTCTACCCAAGAATGGCAGTTTATAATGATGTTGAAGGTTGGCAAAATATGCAGTTCTGGGGAAGTGGTGAATTTGCTTTGCCTTTTGGGAATTTTGATGTAAGCATCACGGTTCCAGCAGACCATATTATGGAAGCAACTGGAGTGTTACAAAACAGAGCCGAAGTGTTTTCTGTAGAACAAGTAAAGAGATATGCTTTAGCTGAAAAAAGCTTTGACAAACCAGTGATTATTGTAACTCAAGCGGAGGCCGAAGTTGCAGAAAAAGGTTTTTCTACACAAAAGAAAACATGGAAATTTAAAGCAGAAAATGTTCGTGATTTTGGTATTTCAACCTCACGAAAGTTTATTCTTGACGCTATGGCCGTTAAATTTGGAGATAGAAATGTAATGGCGGTTTCAATCTATCCCAAAGAAGGGAATCCGCTATGGGAACAATATTCTACGAGAGCTGTTGCCCATACTTTAAAAAGCTATTCGAGTTATACTTTTGATTATCCTTATCCAAAAGCAGTTTCGGTAAGTGCTCGTGATCAAGGAATGGAATATCCTATGATTTGTTGGAATTTTGGTCGTCCAGATGCGGATGGTAAATATACGGATCGTCTAAAATATGGCATGTTAGGAGTTATTATTCACGAAGTAGGACACAATTTCTTTCCTATGATTGTCAATTCTGACGAACGCCAATGGACCTGGATGGATGAAGGATTGAATACGTTTATGGAATATTTAGCTGAAATCTCATTCGACCCTAATTTCCCAGCGGATAGAGGTCCAGCTAAAACCATTATTCCTTATATGAGCGGGGAGCAATCTAAAATAGATCCGATTATGACCAACTCAGAAAGTATCAAACAATTTGGGAACAATGCTTATGGTAAACCTGCAGTTGGATTGAACATTCTTAGAGAAACTATTATGGGACATGATTTGTTTGATTATGCATTTAAAACCTATGCCAATCGATGGAAATTCAAACATCCAACTCCTGAAGATTTCTTTAGAACTATGGAAGATGCTTCAGCAGTCGATTTAGATTGGTTTTTTAGAGGTTGGTTTTATACGACAGATTACAATGATATTGGAATTAAAGAAGTGAAAAAATATTATGTATCGAATACTCCATCCAAAGAAGTTACGGATTTCTTAGCCAAAAAGAAAAGAAGAAGATCAGGCGTTGATGGACCAATGGTGTATATGATTGCCGAAGGAAGCGAAGATTACAAACCAGAAATGAATAAGCCGTTTGAAATTAAAGAAATAAAAAATCTTGACGAGTATGTGCAAGCTACTTTCACCAAAGAAGAACAAGCAAAACTCAATAGTCCAAAATACTTTTTCCAAGTAACTTTTGACAAACCAGGTGGATTGGTAATGCCAATTCTTGTGGAAGTAACTTATGAAGACGGAACAGTAGAGAATTTCAAATTCCCAGCTCAAATATGGAGAATGAATGACAATGAAGTATCTCGCACTTTTGCTACTCAAAAAGCCATTACTAAAATTGTAGTGGATCCAAAATTAGAAACAGCTGATATTGATACAACTAACAATACTTGGCCAAAACAAGAAGTTAAATCTAAATTTGATTAACACGATTTTTAGCAATAGTTGAAGATACTTTTCTTTAACTTTTTAACTTTGTAAAAAAAACAGAATAGTATGTTCGGAATTGGTGGTGGTGAATTAGTTTTAATCCTTTTTATCATGTTGATGCTTTTTGGGTCAGAAAAAATCCCGGAAGTGGCGCGTACAATGGGGAAAATTATGGCGCAGTTAAAAAATGCAACGAATGATATCAAAAGTGAAATTCAAAAAAGTGCAGAAACCAACGGATTAGATAAAACTTTCCAAGAAATGCATGGAAATTTCACAAGTATTACTCAGAATATCGACGCTGAAATTAGCAAAGCTAAAACCAAAATACTTACCGATGTTACTCCCAAAACAGAACCAATCGAAGAAATCGAAGACATAGTAGGCCCAATAAAAAGACAAAAATAAATGCTTGAAAAAGTCCTATCCTTAGATAAAGAATTATTTGTTTTTTTAAACGGTTTAGGCTCCGAAAACTACGATTTTCTTTGGTTAATGATAACCAAACAATACAATTGGACACCCTTATTCCTGTTGGTTTTTTATTTACTTCAAAAAAAAATAGGCTGGAAACAATTAGGAATATTACTCTTATTTATTGCAGGATTAATTCTGCTTTCTGATCAAATTGCTAACCTTTTTAAAAACACAGTTCAACGCCTGAGACCATGTAATGATCCTGAAATAAAAGACATCATCCGAATCGTCAAAGACAGCAAAACCTTTAGTTTTTTCTCAGGACATGCTATCAATTCTATGGCAACTACCGTATTTGTATTTCTTTTTTTTAGAAAACACTACCGCTACGCTTTTTTGTTATTTTTATTTCCGGTGATTTTCGCGTACAGCCGCATTTACCTCGGATTGCATTTCCCTCTAGACATCATCACAGGCTATGCATTTGGAGTTATTTTCGGACTTTTATTTTACAAACTGCACCAGTTTTTAAAACCCAACTATTTTCCAGAAGTTTAATTCGGAGCTATTTCCAGCTGTCCACTATATCTTTTTTTGCTATTCAAACAAAAGTGAAGTTAGGAGTGTGTTATTGCAAAAAAAGGATGCCGTTTCCATCTGGGCTAGACTACTCGGCTTACCGTCAAGCCATCTCGAATAGGAAGTAAAACGGTTTCAACACGAGGGTCTTTTTTTAATAATTCATTGTATTCTAAAAGTACTTTTGTACTGATATCATTCGGTTGTAACGGTTCTAAAACTTTCCCACTCCAAAGAACATTGTCGGATAAAATAATTCCACCGCGATTCATTTTGGGTACAATCAATTCAAAATAATTCAAATAATTTTCTTTATCGGCATCGATAAAAACCAAATCAAACTTGATTTCTAAAGTTGGAATCACATCAATAGCTTCTCCTAAATGCTGCACAATTTGATTTCCCCAGGGCGATTTATCGAAATACTTTCTTTGAAAATCAACCAATTCTTCTTTAATATCAATCGTATGAAGCGAACCGTTTTCTTGCATTCCTTCACACAAACACAAAGCCGCATAGCCAGTATAAGTGCCAATTTCTAGAATATTTACCGGTCGAATTAATTTTGACAACATACTCAAAACTCGCCCTTGAAAATGGCCACTCAACATACGTGGCAATAGTATTTTCTGATACGTTTCTTTATTTAATGCCGCCAACAATTCCGGTTCTTTTTCAGAATGTTGTTCGATATAATCTTCTAATTCTTGGGAAATAAAATGCATTGTAGTTGTTTTCTACAAAGTTATCAAAATATCAAAACTACACACATTCATTTATACGAATGGATGAAATATATCAATAAATAGTCATTAAATTTGCACCATGCAAATGGAGAAAAAAGATATTCGCGCCTTGTCGAAAGAACAACTAAGAGATTTTTTTGTCTCGAATGGAGATCAACCTTTTCGAGGAAATCAAGTATACGAATGGCTTTGGAGTAAAGGAGCACATCGTTTTGAAGACATGACCAATGTGTCTAAAGTTACACGTACGATGTTAGAAGATAACTTTGTTATCAATCATATCAAGGTAGATCAAATGCAACGAAGCGAAGATGGTACAGTGAAAAATGCGGTTCGTTTGCATGATGGATTGGTGGTCGAATCGGTTTTAATTCCAACAAACACTCGAACCACAGCATGTGTTTCCAGCCAAGTAGGTTGTAGTTTAGATTGTAATTTCTGTGCTACCGCACGCTTGAAAAGAATGCGCAACCTCGAACCTGCGGAAATCTACGATCAAGTTATTGCAATCGATAAAGAAAGTCGACTGTATTACAATCATCCCTTGTCAAATATTGTTTTTATGGGAATGGGAGAACCGTTGATGAATTATAATAATGTCATCAAAGCGATCGAAATGATAACCTCCGAAGAAGGATTAGGGATGTCTCCTAAGCGTATTACCGTTTCCACATCGGGAGTTCCAAAAATGATTAAGAAGTTGGCAGATGATGAGGTTAAATTCAAACTAGCGGTTTCTTTGCATTCCGCTATCGATGAAATTCGATCTCGAATTATGCCTTTCAGCACTAATTTTCCATTGGCAGATTTGCGAGAATCTTTAGAATATTGGTATCTTAAAACAAAAAGTAAAATCACCTACGAATATGTCGTTTGGAAAGACATCAACGATAATAAAGCTTCCATTGATGCCTTGGTGAAATTCTGTAAATACGTTCCTTGTAAAGTAAACCTTATCGAATACAATCCGATTGATGACGGCGAATTTCAACAGGCTTCAGATGAATCAATTAATGGTTACATACAAGCATTAGAAGCTAATGGAATTGTTGCTAAAGTGCGCAGAAGTAGAGGTAAAGATATTGATGCCGCTTGTGGCCAATTGGCGAATAAGGAAGCATAAAAAAAGGTTCCAATTTGGAACCTTTTTTATTGAAAAGAAAATTTACTTAATTTCTTAAATTGAAAGTTATTGGTGAACCACCATTGATAGTAATTGTACCCGTATTGTCGCAAGTACCATCACCATAATCAATAACAGCCGTTCTGTTGTTATTACTTTTTATAATCGTGATGATACCGCTTACAATTTCATAACGATGTTGATTTGGTTCTTGTTGACAACTATAAACGATTCTTAGTGGTGATGAATCACTAATAGTATTCGTGTGTGTTGCCCCAGTTGATACATTGGTAGTGACCCAACTTCCTGTTACTGTAAATTCATTTGCTTCAGGATTGTATTCTCTAATTCTATTTCCAGTTCTCGTAAAAACTCTTAAGTCTGGATTGGTGATTGTCAGGTTTAAATCAATGTCTGCTTTGATATGACCATTAGGTAATCTAGTTTTCACAACAGTTCTATTACCTTCAATATGTCTATCATTATGGTAAAAATTCTCAAATGAAAAATTCAGGGTTCTTGTTGCTGCATCAAAATCATTTTGAAATGTTATAATGATTTTTCCTCGCACGTAATTTCCGTTGTCTAAAAGACAATTCGTGGTTCCGTAATTTAGCGTTCTCGTCCATGTGTTTCCGTTGTAAGTAGTTTCTACTTGGAGACAATCAGAAGCTAAACTATTATATCTTCCAGCAGGAGCTTCATTTGATTGACTGTCTACAATTTGCGCAACATCATCACCAATATTGTCGATTTTTGCATTATCAACGATGTCACTTGAACTGATAGACGATGATGATTGTTTGTCATCCTTACTGCAACTTACCATAATAAAAATGGCGATAAAACCAAGGGCTAAAATTTTTGTTTTCATAATTGTTATTTTTAAAAGTTTGGTTTTGGACTTCTTCATTTTCGAATGGTTTAATTCGAATAGTAAAAATATTAAATTTTAACTTTTAAATCTCTAGAACTTAATACTATCTTTGAAAATCCATGAATATTACTTCGCAAATAAAACAACCCATTCTAATTGAGATGGAGCTTTTCGAGAAAAAGTTCTACGAATCAATGACTTCTAAGGTCGCTCTTCTGAATAGAATTACCTATTATATTGTCAACCGAAAAGGAAAACAAATGCGTCCTATGTTTGTTTTTCTTACCGCCAAAATGTTGAACAATGGTCTTGTAAACGAACGAACCTATCGGGGCGCATCCGTTATCGAATTAATTCATACCGCCACCTTAGTACATGATGATGTAGTAGATGACAGCAATAGAAGAAGAGGTTTCTTTTCAATAAACGCATTATGGAAAAACAAAATCGCTGTATTGGTTGGTGATTATTTGCTCTCCAAAGGCTTATTGCTTTCTATTGACAATGATGATTTTGATTTGCTGAAAATAATTTCGGTTGCTGTTCGTGAAATGAGTGAAGGGGAATTGCTTCAAATAGAAAAAGCACGACGATTGGATATTGTTGAAGATATTTATTACGAAATCATTCGAAAAAAAACAGCCACTTTAATTGCGTCTTGTTGTGCTCTTGGAGCCAAATCTGTTATAGAAGATGAAACTCAAGTAGAAACCATGCGAAAGTTTGGGGAACTCATCGGAATGGCTTTTCAGATCAAAGACGATTTGTTCGATTATACCGATGACGCTATTGGAAAACCTACAGGCATTGATATTAAAGAACAAAAAATGACATTACCTTTAATTTATGTCATCAATAATTGTAGTACTAAAGAAAAATCATGGTTGATAAATTCAATTAAAAACTACAATAAAGATAAAAAGCGTGTGAAAGAAGTGATTGCATTTGTAAAAAACAACAATGGACTTCATTACGCCGAAGAAAAAATGATAGCTTTTCAACAAGAAGCACTTCAATTACTTCAAAAATTCCCAGATTCCGAATACAAAAGCTCACTTACATTAATGGTAAATTACGTAATAGAAAGAAAAATATAATTTTTATTTTTATTTAAATTACTGATATACAATGTCTTAAATTTATTTTCATTTTTTTTCAATTGACATGCAACTGTTTTTACCAGTTGTGCGTCTATGCTAACAGTAACACTTTCTAAAAGGTTTTGAAAATAATCGATTTACATCAAGAAGAGAAGAATAGAATTCAATTGGCTGTCGAAAACAATCGTCAAGCACAACAATTGATTTATTCTAAATATGCTCCCAAGATGTTAAGTGTATGTCGTCAATATGTAAAAGACATTCATCACGCCGAAGATTTGATGATCACAGCATTTATGAAAGTATTTGCCAACTTAAAAAAGTTCGAACACAAAGGAAGTTTTGAAGGTTGGATTCGAAGAATTATGGTCAACGAATGTATTTCTTACATCAGAGCCAACAAGAAAATTAGTTTTTTAGAAGACGAGAATTATCAAGAAGAAAGTTTTAATGCAACGGAAAGCCAATTTAATGTGGAAGAAATTCAGCTCTTGATCGACACTTTGCCAGACGGATATAAAATGATATTCAATTTATACGCAATCGAAGGTTTTAAACATCAAGAAATTGCAGCATTGTTAAATATCAATGAAGGAACTTCAAAATCACAATTATCACACGCAAGAAGACTATTGCAAAATGAAATAATTAAGTTAAAAAAATACCACAATGGGACTAAATAAAGTAGAAAAAGAATTCAAAACCCAACTCGATCAGCGAGAAATAAATCCGACTCCAGCAGCTTGGGACCGATTAGACGCTATGTTGACCGTAGCTGAAGAGAAAAAGGCAACACCAATCTACAATTGGATTTACATAGCTGCAAGTATCGTCGGTTTCCTAGCAATTGGATACATTTTCTTGAACAATCCAGCAGAATTAGTGGATGTAAAAAGAAATGAAGTCGTGATAGAAAACAATACGCCAATTCAAACTAAAGATTCTATCCAAAAAGAAGTGCCAACTCCAATTCAAATGAAACAAAAACAAGAAGTTATTGCAGCGCAATCCATTTCAAATCCTCAAAAATCTAAAAATAAAGTATCGATAGAGAAAATTCAAATTTCAAACACAGCAATAGCGAATCAAACTTCAGAAAATAAATTAAAAAACACATCAATCATCACCCAAGAGCCTAGCTCGAATTGGCGAAGCAATCAAAAAGCGAATGAAATCAATCCAAATTTACCAATTCAAAACACTACTGAAACTCAAATCGCAGCAGTAGAATCTAAACCCAAAAGCCCAACCATTAAAGTAAACGCATCCAATTTACTTTCCGAAGTCGACAACGAATTAGAACTTTCTTTTCGAGAAAAAGTAATCCGTAAAATCGATAAGAATTACAAAACCGTAAAAGTAGCCTTAGCCAATCGCAATCAACAATCAAATACTAATTAATCAAAAAACAATCATGAGAAATTTTACATTTTATCTAGCAGGAATCTTCATTCTATTTTTAACCCAAGTCTACGGACAAGAAACTTTCGAATCAAGAGCGAAAACCATTGCCAACAAAATCGAAAGCATCACCAAAGAAGAAAAAGCAGCTTTAAAAAACGAAGTTGAATCGGTA
>CANHMG010000038.1 GCA_947461795.1 Flavobacteriaceae bacterium
GAATAGTGAATTTCCCTAAATTTTTCACACCCAATGGGGATAGTTATAATGACACGTGGAATATTTTCGAAATAGCAGATCAACCTGATGCATATATTTCAATTTTTGATCGCTATGGCAAATTAATTAAACAAATCTCAACTCAAGGAGCAGGATGGGACGGAAAGTTAAATGGTACAGAGTTACCAGGTGATGATTATTGGTTTAAGGTGTTTTATAAAGAAAATGGAGAATCTAAAGAATTTAAATCTCACTTTTCATTGAAGAGATAGAATTGAATATTTTTAAAAGCAGTCAATCATGGAATATTTTTAAATTGAATAGACAAGCTAATACAAAAATTTATATCTTTGACCAAATTCCAAAATTTATGATAATTAATCAATATTAAAGGCATAAATAGAAGATAAAAAAGGATATTTTAAACAAGTAAAATATTAAAAAAATAGACCCCATTTTTCATTAAAACGGTAAATAAAATGAATATTAAAAAATTAGTAGTATTGATTGTGTTATTTGTTTCTCAATTCTCTTTTTCACAAGAAGGAATTGCAGTATATTCAGATTACTTATCGGATAATTATTATTTATTACATCCTTCAATGGCTGGAGCAGCAAATTGTTCGAAGATAAGATTGACTGCGCGTAAGCAATGGTTTGGACAAAAAGATGCACCTGCAATGCAAACATTAAGTTTTAATGGTAAAATTGGCGAAAGCGATCAATCGGGTGCAGGGGTGATTGTTTATAATGATAAAAATGGATATCATTCACAAAAAGGAATAAAAGCAACCTATGCACATCATATTATGTTTTCTAGAGATGCAGTCGATTTAAATCAAGTGTCTTTTGGATTAAGTGTAGGATTGGTGCAAAGTTCTTTAGATGAAACAGAATTTTTACAGTCTGGAGATTTTGACCCTAATGTAGATGGTACAATTACCCAAAAGTATACTTACTTTAATGTCGATTTAGGAATGTCTTATAATTATTTAGAATTTTATACCCATTTCACTGTAAAAAATGCTATTGAGACAAGAAGAAAAATTTACTCAGAATTTGAAGATGATAATATCAGAAAAGTAATTATAAATTCAGGGTATGTTTTTGGTGATTCTGAAGGACTATTATGGGAGCCATCATTAATGTTGCAATTGGTAAATCAAACAAAAGAAAAAACAATTGATGTAAATTTAAAAGTTTACAAACAATTAGAAATCGGAAAACTATGGGGTGGTTTATCATATAGAAGAAGTTTAGACGGTGCAGAATATAGAAGTGGGAACAGTACTGAAACTCAAAAATTGCAATATATTACACCTATAGTAGGTTTGAATTATAAAAACTATATGTTTTCTTATACCTATTCAGTAATAACAGGAGCTGTTAAATTTGACAATGGAGGTTTTCATCAAATTACATTAGGAATGAATGTGTTTTGCAGACCAGAAAAGTACCACTGTAATTGTCCAGCAATTAATCCTTAATAAATTTAATTTAGTCCTGTTATTTCAGGACTTTTTTTTGTCATGATACTAAAAACTGTAAACGGGAAAAGCCCAAATATTCCAATTGATTGTTTTATTGCTGATAATGCAACTATTGTTGGCGAAGTAACAATAGGAACTAATTGTAGTATTTGGTTTAATACAGTAATTAGAGGAGATGTAAATGCAATTACAATTGGAAATAAAGTCAACATTCAAGATGGAGCTATTATTCATTGTACGTATGAAAAACATGCTACTACAATTGGAAATAATGTTTCTATTGGTCACAATGCAATTGTTCATGGATGTATCATTGAAGACAATGTCTTAATCGGTATGGGCGCTATAGTAATGGATAATTGCATAATCGGTAATAACTCAATTATTGCCGCAGGAGCTGTTGTAACACAAAACACAAAAGTTCCATCAGGGTCTATATATGCTGGAGTTCCGGCAAAATGGGTAAAAGATATTGACGCTTCAGATTTCGGAAATGAAATTGAGCGTATTTCAAATAATTATGTTATGTATGCCGGATGGTATAAAGAGGAAAAATAAATTAAAAATTTTCAAAAATAACTTTGTGTTTATTATGAAGGATTTCTTCTAAAACTTTAGTGTTGAAATTACTATAAAAAACAACATTACTTTTACCTTTATCATGCAAGCCAATTTTCTCTTTTAAAACAGTATATGTCTGTTTAGCCACCGCTTCACCAGAATCAATTATTTTAATATTTGATGGGAGTATTTTCTTTAATTGCGGAATTAAATAAGGATAATGGCTACATCCTAAAACTAAATAATCAATATTTTCTTTAATCATTGGGTCGATATACAAATGAAGAAGTTCATTCATTTTAGTCGAATGTAATCCACCATCTTCAATGAGTTCAACAATTCCATGACCTACTTGTTCAATAATATTTGTGTCATGATATATTTCAACAGTTTTATTAAATAATTCACTACTTAATGTACCTTTAGTAGCCAAAATTCCAATAGTATGTGTTTTGGAATGTAATGCAGCAGGTTTAATAGCTGGCTCTATACCAATAAAAGGAATATTATAAATAGATCTTAATTCTTTTATTGCATTGGTTGTGGCGGTATTACACGCAACGACAATAATTTTTGCATTTCTTTCTAAGAGAAATTCGGTATTTTTGATACATAAAGCAAGTATTTCATCTTTGTTTTTTAAACCATAAGGCGCGTTCTTACTATCCGCAAGATAAATAGTATCTTCAAAAGGCATTAAAAGGTGAATGGCAGACCAAATTGAAGTGCCACCAATACCCGAATCAAAAAGCCCAATTGGATTATTATTTATCATAAAAACAAAGGTAAAAAAAAACTACTCAATCCATAAGTTTGAATTGAGTAGTCTTTATTTATAAAATTATTTAGATTAAAAACCTAAGTCTTTCTTTACATCTGCAGTTAAATTCGGACCATCTGTTAAAAGTAATCCTTCAGAATTTAACACATATTGAAATCCTTTAGCTTTACCCACTTTTTGAATAGAAGCTTTTACTTTTTCCATTATAGGTTTTACGATATCCGCTTCTTTTTGTTGTAATTCTTTTTGAGCATTATCTCTATAGTCAACAATTCTCTTTTGCATGTCTTGAACTTCTTTCGATCTAGTTTCATTTACTGCATCAGTTACAGTTGTAGCTTCTTGTTCGTATTTTTTTAATTTCCCTTGATATTCTTCAACCATCGTTTTATATTCTGTGTCATAAGTGCCACTCAATTTTTCCAATTGTTTTTGAGCTTCTATCATTGCAGGCATCTTAGCCATTAATTCGCTTACATCCACATGGGCTACTTTAGCTTGAGCTTGAGTGGTTTGATTTCCTACAACAAAAAGTATTGCTGTTATTACTAAAATTTTGAATTGTTTCTTCATTTTTAAATATTAATTAATTTGACTTTAAACTTTGTGTACTAATTTATTTTCCTTCTTTTAACTTTTTAGCTGCTTCTCTATCTTCTAATGCTTTTGCTTTTTTATCTTCTACAGCTTTTTTACGATCTGCAATAATTTTAGCTCTTTCTTCAGCTGTTTTCATTTTTTTATTTACAGAAGTAGAATCTGTAACTTTTTTAGGTAATTTTTCTACTGTTGGTGTAAGATCTTTTTTAACTTGTGTAGAATCTTTTATTGTTTCTTTCTTTTTTGCGTCTTTAGAATCCTGTATTAGTTTCTTCTTGTCCTCAAGTGCTTGTTTGCGATCAGCTAATATTTTAGCTCTATCCTCTGCTGCTTTTTGTTTTTTAATTACAAGTGTACTGTCTATAGCTTTTTTGGGAACACTTTCTTTTAATGGATTTGCCCCCGTTTTATTTGAAATAGAATCTTTGATTCCAGTAGTTGGTATAGGCGTACCATTTTTTGCCGCTTTCACTTGTTTTTTTCTTTCTTCAAACGCTAATTTTTTTTCATCCGCTAAAGCTTTCCGATCCGCAATTAATTTGTCTCTAGCTGCTTTTCTTTCGTTTAATTTTTTATTTCTTTCTGCTAAAGCTGGACTTTCGTCTTCCATATCTTCTTTGGCTTCTTTAGCAGCTTCTTCTTTTAATTGTTTTTTACTTAATTGATTTCTTTTATTAGTTCTTGTAATAACCCGAATCACTTGGTCACTTATGTCATATCTTTTAGCCGCAAATAAAATAGTTAAATCTGAAGTTTTATTTAAAATAAAATCATATTTTTTTGCTTCAGCGATATCTTGAGCAGCGTTGAACACTTGATCTTGTAAAGGTTGCGCCAGAACTGCTTTTTGAATGGTTAAATCACCTTTTGGTCCAAATCTTTTTTCTTGATAATCTAATAATTCTTTTTCTTGAAATGAAATTTCTTCTTCTCTTTCTTCTAATAGTTCTTTAGTTAAAAGTACTCTTTCAGTTGCCAATAAATCTTTTAAACGACTTATTTCATTCTTTTTAGTCTCAATTTCTTGTTTCCATTTTTGAGCTTTTTGCTCTAATTGATTTTTAGCTTCAGTATAATCTGGCACATTTTGGAGAATGTATTCCATATCTATATACCCTATTTTTACACCTCTAGACTGTGCACGAACTATTGTTGACATAGACATAATTAACAACAGTATTACAATATGTTTTTTCATACATTCAAAATTTCGTTAGAAAATACCTTGCCAAATATAGTTAATTTTAAAATTGTTGACCAATAATAAAATGAGTTTCCAATCCATTAGATTTAGTTTGCCCAGTAAGTGGATCAAATCCATAACCAAAATCAATACCTAGTAATCCAAATGCTGGCATAAAAATTCGTAATCCTGCTCCAGCAGATCTCTTTATTTGAAAGGGATTATACGTATTAAACGTTTCATACGAATTTCCACCTTCAACAAAACCTAATATATAGATAGAAGCTGCTGCCTTTAATGTAATTGGATAACGCAACTCTAAAGAGAATTTATTGTAGATAGGGCCGCCATTATCTGAAGATAATGAATTATTTGGATAACCTCTTAACTGAATTACTTCCCTACCATCTTGTGCAAAATTTGCCAATCCATCTCCACCAACATAAAATCGTTCAAATGGCACTAATCCTCTCGCATTATTATAGGCACCTAAATATCCAAATTCACTTAAAGTACGTAAAACTAGTTTGCCATAAATTTTCGTAAACCAATCTGCTTTAAATTTTATTTTATAATATTCCAACCAATTAAATCGTTCTTGATCTACTTTGCCAGCGTCAGGAGCTGCCTTGGTGAAATCAGACCCAACACTATTTCCATTAGCATCAATATAGTCACCTGGACTAATAACATCAGGTCCACCATTAGGATTTTCATTATTTCCAGAAGCATTTGGTAATGTAGTGCTTTCTTCATTTTGTCTTTTATATTCTTCTAAATTCCCTAAGTTTCCATAATCAATTTTATTAAAAAGCGAATAAGGAATTGTAAATTTACCAGAAACACTAAACTCAGAGCCATACATTGGGAAAATTGGATTTGTTCCTTTGTTATTTCTACTCAATCCTAATGTATATGATAAGTTTCTTGAGGATCCATCTCCAAACGTAAACAAACCAATATTGTAATTATTCAAATCGTAATATTGCATACTAAGTGATTGTGATAACACAAAATAGTCATCAGGAACCTGTAATCTTTTGGCAATTCCAACACTAGCGGAAATAATGTTAAAACTTCTGCTTTTATCTACACCGGAACTTGTATTAGCAAACTGTTTACTATAGGCAAAAGAAGTGCTAAATTGAATCGGTTTCTTTCCTCCAAACCAAGGTTCTGTAAATGAAAGGCTATAGGTTTGAAAATAAGAACTCCCTTGAAGTCTAAGAGCAACTTTTTGTCCATCACCCATTGGTAATGGTTTGTATGCCTCCTTTTTAAATATGTTTCTTACTGAGAAATTGTTAAATGACAATCCTAATGTTCCAATAAAACCACCACCACCGTAACCTCCTTGAAGTTCTATTTGACTCGCTCCTTTTTCTACTAGTTTGTATTCAATATCAACTGTTCCTGCTCCAGCATCTACATTTTTAAAAACAGGTTCAATAGCTTCTGGATCAAAATAACCCAATTGGCCAATTTCTCTAATTGAACGTACTAATTCTTCTTTACTATATTTCTGCCCAGGTTTCGTTCTTAATTCTCTATAGATAACTCGGTCATTTGTTTTGTCATTTCCAACTACTGTAATGTTATTAAAATAAGCTAATGGTCCTTCAACAATACGAATCTCGAAATCGATAGTATCATTACTTGTTTTTACTTCTACAGCATTTATATTTGAAAATAAATACCCGCTGTTCTGGTATAAATTCGTAATGTCTTCTCCATCTGGTTTTGATTTGTCAGCGATTCTTTTTTCTAACAAAACACCATTGTATATGTCTCCTTTTTTAATACCGAGTATATTGCGCAAACCACTATCTGGATAAATCGTATTTCCTAAGAATTTAATATTTCCAAAATAATATTTTCGCCCTTCTTCGATATTAATTTTTATCGATAAATTTTTTTTATTTTTACTAAAAGCAACAGTATCACTAACAATTCTTGCATCTCGATACCCTTTTTCTTTATATTTATCGATGATTTTTGTTAAATCTTCTTTGTATTTTTCTTTGATATATTTCGAAGCTTTAAAAATACGAATAGGGTTTTTTTCCTTAGTATTTTTCATGGTTTTTAGAAGTTTAGCATCGGAAAATTTTTCGTTGCCACTAAAAGTGATGTCTTTTACTTTGATTTTATTTCCTTTAAAAACATTCACAAACATTTTAACTTCATTTCCACTAGCCGTATCAGAAACGGTTTTAATGGTTACTTTAGTATTGTAAAAACCATCTTTTTTATATTTGTTTTCAATATAGTTTTTAGTAGTTGTCAATAAATTTTCATTGACAATTTTCCCTTTAGTTAAGCCATTGTCTTTTATCAAAGCTTCTGTTTTCTTTTTCTTTATTCCAGCAAATTTAACCTCACTTAATTTAGGAAGCTCATTTATATTTAATTCTAAATAGATGCTATCACCAGCAATTTTAGTTACAAAAAAATCTATTTCACTAAACAAACCTAATTTGCCTAATTTCTTAATAGAATTACTAATCTCTTCCCCTGGAATTGTAATATCTTGACCCTTTTCTATGCCAGCAAAAGTAACAACAGTTTGTTTGTTAAAACTTATTTTTCCTACAACATCAACATCGGCGAGAATATACTTTACGCCTTGATCGAAAGGTATTTTTTCTTGAGCATTAATTTGGGAAATCCATCCAAACACTAATAGGGCGACAACTAATTTTATTCCTTTATATAACACTAAAAACTTATTTAATTTGTTCACTTGTTTTTCCAAACCTTCGTTCTCTTTTTTGATAACTTATAATCGCTTCATACAAATCATCTTCACTAAAATCTGGCCATAAAACGGATGTAAAATACAACTCAGCATAAGCTATTTGCCAAAGAAGGAAATTACTAATTCTATGTTCTCCACTTGTGCGTATTAATAAATCTACATCTGGTAAATTTTGCGTGTAAAGATGCTGATTAATAATCGATTCGTCTATATGGTCTATTGAAATTATATTATTTTTAACTTTAACACAAATATCCTTAACAGCATTCATGATTTCCTCACGAGAACCATAGCTTAATGCTATTGTTAATGTCATTCTTTTATTGTTTTTTGTCTTTTCTATGACTTCAAATAATTTCTTGCTTGCCGATTTTGGAAGCATTTCTATATTTCCAATAATTAAAAGTTTAATATCATTGTCAGTTAAACTTTTCACTTCATTTTTCAATGAATTGATAAGTAGTTTCATTAATATATCTACTTCAATTTTTGGTCTATTCCAGTTTTCTGTTGAAAATGCATATAATGTAAGGTATTCTATTCCTAATTTCGCAGCAGTCTCCACAACAATCCGAACAGCTTTAGAACCGTTTTCATGCCCGACAGTTCTTAACAACCCTTTTTGATTTGCCCAACGACCATTGCCATCCATTATTATGGCTAAATGTTTTGGAAGTTTTTCCTTATCGATATTTCCTAAAAAATCACTCATATTAATCGGTACAAAAACAAGGTCTATCTCCAAAAGTATAGGTTAATGTAATTCCAGAAAAAACAAACCAATCTTTACTGGTTAAATTTCCAAATTTCAACGCTTTATATTTAGAGTTTTTGGGGTCACTCCCATCAATATCATCAGCAAAACTATAACGAGCTCCAACTTCAAAACCAATTACAAAATTTTCAAATATTCTTCCTTTTAAGCCTACTATTATTGGTATCGCCAGAGTTCCTCTAGTTGCATCAACTTTATATTTCCCGTTTTCGATATACAAACTTTCATATCTAACATAACTTAAACCACTAAAAACATAAGGAGTAAACTTAGGTCTATCGTCATGTAAATCAAAATCAAAAAAATCAAATTCCAAGCCTGCTGAAAGTTCTTTTATATTATTCTTAAAACGATAATTTCTTTCATTTCTTGAAGGCATATCTGAATCTTCATCATAAGATGTTACTTGAGATTGAGTATATGAAAACCTCCAAGAATGTCGTGGACTCCTATTCCATTTATACAATAATCCGAAAGCAAGTTTATTAGGCCCAATATAAGTAGTCGGCCCTACATCGCCTATAAAATTGCTTCCTCCTAAAAACACTCCGATTTCATGAATTTGTGCTTTTGAAGATGATATTGCAAAAAGGAAAAATATAACTAAAAAATATCTATTCATTAAATTGAAAATAGCGTGCAAATATAATAATTAAGAACTCTCCTTTAACATCAAATTCGTATTTCTGTTAATTTCGAATTTATCAGTTCAAAAAGGGCTAAATTTTATACTAATAAAGTATAGGAGAAACGGTTTTTAGAAGGAAATAGTATTCAAATAAAAGCATTAATTTCTTTTATCTTCTCCCCATAATAATTTATTGCGAAGTGTTTTTAAAAATGTTTCTTCTGGAATCTCAACCATATTAATTTTATAAGGGTTCTTTTTAATAATTAATATCGATTCATTTTTAACGGATGCAATTCTTGAATCTAAGGAAACTAAATAAAATTCTTCTCTTCCAGATACTTTTAATCGAATCTCAGTGGTATCCGGAATCACTAATGGTCTTGCATTCAAATTATGCGGTGCAATTGGGGTAATAACAAAACTTGTTACATCTGGAGTCAAAATTGGACCTCCGCAACTCAACGAATAACCAGTCGAACCCGTTGGGGTTGCTATTATCAAACCATCGGCCCAATACGAATTTAAATACTCCCCATTCAAACTAGTTTCAATTGTAATCATCGAAGTCGTGTCTTTTCTGCTGACTGATATTTCATTCATTGCAAAATTCAAATCTAAAATGTCTTCATTCTCTGGAATACATTGCAACGACAACAAACTTCTAGATGAAATAGAATATTTTTTCTCTATAACATACTGTAAGAAATTTTCAATATTTTCTTTTTGAACGGAAGCCAAAAACCCTAAACGTCCTGCGTTGACTCCTAATATTGGAATTCCGGAATCTCTAACTAAAGTTGCAGCTCTTAACATCGTGCCATCTCCACCAATACTTATCAACATGTCAAAACTAGCGTCTAATTCGGTGTAAGAACTAAAGGTCTTATACTCTTTAGCAACAATTTTTTTCTCATATAATAAATTCAAAAAATCTGCTTCAATAACCATTTCAACCTTATTCTTATTAAAAAAAACAAAGATGTCTTTAATAATAGGCTCGGTACTGTTCTGATAATATTGTCCGTAGATAGCAACTTTCATAATTACATGTTCAAGTATTTATCCAAATAATCCGATCGTTCTTTCAAATTGGTGATATACGCATCTTCTTGATGCTCGGAAATAATTTCATAATTATAGCGTCGAAAGGTTTGTATAATATCATTCATCGCTCCCAAACTAATTTTTATTGTAATTTGAACACTCTCTGCATTCGCTTCCGAAATAAATAAGCCCAAAAGTCTTCCGTTATTACTCTCAACTATCTGTGTGATTTGACTCATCGAATAATCGATAACAGCTTTCTGAACGACAATAATTCCACCTGGTTCTTTTAGAAATGGCGTTTCATGGAAAAACTTAATAATATCCTCCAACTCATAATAGCCTATATACAAATTATTGGCATCCAAAACCGGAACTACATTCGAATGATTCTTCGCGAAAACCTCTAAAACATCTAACCACATCATCGTACTTCTTGCAAAAAATGGCTCTAAAGTATAGCGGTAATCCGTAATTTTTTTATCCGCATCAAACGTATCCACATCATCCAAAGCAATGCAACCCATATATACGCCATCTTCCAAAACCGGAAAATGTGAAAACGTCAATTCATGGAAAAAGTCTTGCACTTCAACGACCGTATCGGTGCTGTTTATCGCCTTAAAATCGCTATTGATATAGTCTTTAATTTCAGTCATAATTCGTAATGCTTTTACTCGATGCAAAATAATCAATTTTATACAATCCTACCTAGTTTAACTTTGTATTTTTGCACCAATCCAATTCAATTCGCATTTCTATGACAAAGTTAAGTGTAAATATCAACAAAATAGCGACTTTGCGTAATGCCCGTGGAGGTAATGTTCCCAATCTTTTGCAGGTCGCTAAAGACATTCAGCAATTCGGAGCTCACGGCATCACCATTCATCCTCGACCGGATGAACGACACATTCATTATCAAGATGCCCGCGATTTGAAACCGATTGTGTACACCGAATTCAACATAGAAGGGAATCCGCAACACAATTTCATCGATTTAGTCCTCGAAACCAAACCCACACAAGTGACCTTAGTTCCCGATGCCATTGGTGCGATAACCTCAAGTGCAGGTTGGAATACTCTAGAGCATCAAACCTATCTCAAAGAAGTTATTCAAGAATTCCAACGCCATAATATCCGAACGTCTATCTTCGTCGATCCTGTTTTAGCAATGATTGAAGGGGCGAAAGCCACCGGCACGGATCGCATCGAATTGTATACCGAAGCCTTTGCGCATCAATATGGTTTGGGCAACAAAAACGGCATTGAACCTTATGTCAAAGCAGCAGAACTAGCGAATGAATTGGGACTCGGAATCAATGCCGGTCACGATCTAAGCCTCGATAACATCCAGTTTTTTAAACAAAATATTCCAGGGCTACTCGAAGTGTCTATAGGGCATGCGCTGATTTGTGAATCGCTTTACCTCGGTCTAGACAATGTAGTCAATATGTATTTGAATAAATTAAAATAATTGGGCGTGACCACAAGGGTCGGGCTATCCGTTGCAATCTTTTTTGTTTGTCACCCCGAGCGAAGTCGAGGGGCTTTTAACTGAAACAAAAAAGGATTTCCACTGCTATCCCGCACGCAAACCCGCAACTCACAACCCACAACTGACAAGAAATGATACTCTACTCCAAAATAGAAGGCTTAGGCAAACCACTTCTCATCCTCCACGGATTCCTCGGCATGTCCGACAACTGGAAAACCCTCGGCACACAATACGCAACGTTAGGGTATGAAGTGCATATGCTCGACTTGCGCAACCACGGACGTAGTTTTCATTCCGATGTTTTCAATTATGAAGTCATGATGCAAGATATTCTCGCGTATTGTCAAGAAAAAAATCTGCAAAACATCGACATTATCGGACATTCTATGGGCGGAAAAGTGGCGATGCTTTTGGCTACAGAACATCCTGAAATAATTCATAAACTCATAGTAGGCGACATTGGCCCTAAATATTATCCACCGCACCATCAAGAAATCCTCGCCGGACTCAATGCCGTCGACTTTTCTCAAAAACCTTCCAGAACCGAAGTCGATACTATTGTCGCACAGCATATTCCAGATTTCGGAACCCGACAATTTCTTCTCAAAAGTTTGTATTGGCAAACCCCTGAACAGTTAGCATTTCGGTTTAATCTAGCCATTTTCAATGCTGTAATAGAAAATATAGGAACGGAACTATCAGCAAATGCTCGTTTCGACAAACCAACCTTGTTTATTCGAGGAGGCAATTCCAAATACCTCAAAGACGAAGATTTCGAAAATATCAAAAACCATTTTCCGGCAGCAGTTTTCGAAACAATTCCAAACGTTGGGCATTGGTTGCATGCCGAGAATCCGATAGCATTCTTTGAGATTACAATTTCATTTTTGAAAGACTAATTTTTGTACTTTTAACTTAAAAAACATCTATGAATTTATTTTTCAGAATTTTAATCACCGCTATTTTAGTAATAATCATTGCGCACTTTATGCCAGGCGTTACCGTTGCTAATTTTACCACTTCATTAATCGTGGCTGTCGTTCTGGGATTGCTCAATATTTTTGTAAAGCCAGTGCTCATTTTATTCACTTTACCGATTACGTTAATCACCTTTGGGTTGTTTTTGCTCGTTATTAACGCACTAATCATTATGCTTTGTACTAAAATTGTAGGTGGATTTCATGTAGATAGTTTTTGGACCGCCGTGTTTTTCAGTATTATTCTGTCCATTTCGCAGTCGATTTTATACAAAAGTTCCAAGGATAAATAAAACAATTACAATACAATAAAAACTTGTTTGGGTAGTGAAAATGTCTTATTTTTGCCACCCAATTTTAGTATGTAAAAGAATTATAATGGATATCAAAAGAGTCGCAATAGACACAGTAAACGAAGTAATCGTGATGCAAGTAGTGCACATGGATTATAAAGGGCAAGTGCAAAAAAGAATCAACGAAAAAATGCCTTTAGCAACCGTTAAAGGATTTAGAAAAGGTGCTGTTCCCAAGGATTTAGTAGAAAAACAATACGGAAAAGCAATCAAAGTTGAGGAAGTAAACAAAGTTGTAGAATTGGCATTAAGCCGTTACTTAGAATCTCAAAGATTGAATCTTTTGGGTTCGCCACTTCCAAAAATCAATGAGAATTTTTCTTGGGATGAAGAGGAATTAACCTTCGAATACGAAATTGGTTTGGCTCCAGATTTCGAATTGAATTTAGATGCTAAAAACGACATTATCAAATATATCGTAAAAGCAGATTCTAAATTAATTGATGATCAAGTCACTCGAATTCAAAAACAATTCGGAACTCCAATTCCACAAGAAGTGGTTGAAGAGAATTCCGACGTTACAGGAACATTCATCAATAAAGACAAAGGAATCGATGCGAAGTCAACCTTTTCTTTGGATATTTTTAAAGACAAGAAAACAGGAGCTTCTTTTCTTGGTAAAAAAGTGGGCGATGTCGTAATAGTGAATACTAAAGGCTTATTTGAAGACGATCATCAACTGATGGATGTTATGAAAGTGAGCCACGATGACGTACACGGATTAGAAGTCGACGTTACTTTTACCATCGAAGCGATCAACGGTACTGATTTAGCAGAATTGAATCAAGATTTATTCGACAAACTTTTTGGAGAAGGAAAAATTGCTTCATTAGAAGAATTGAAAGATAAAATCAAAGAAGATGCAGAGAATCAATTTGCACAACAAGCCGATCAAAAATTAATGGCGGATGTCACTGATTTTTTAATCGACTCTACCAAATTTGATTTACCTGCTGAGTTTCTAATCAAATGGTTGCAAACCACTGGGGAAAAGAAATTATCTCCTGAAGAAGCAAAATTTGAATACGAAAGATCTGAAAAAGGATTGCGTTTTCAATTGATTGAAGGGAAAGCATTGGCTCAAAATAATATTCAAATTAATTTTGAAGATTTAAAAGCGTATACCACAAAAGCGATTCGAGCGCAAATGGCTCAATACGGACAAATGAATCCAACTGCTGAAGAAGTAGAAGGAATTGTAGCTCGTGTTTTATCCAATCAAGAAGAAGTGAGAAGACTTTCTCATCAAGTTACAAGTGAAAAAATGTTGCAAATTTTTAAAGAAAAGGCCAACGCTTCTACTAAAGAAGTAACTTACCAAGAATTTATTGCAGCTTCTTACGGAGAATAAATTAAAATAAATACGTATATTTGGGCGTCAAAACGAAAGCTTTGACGCTCATTTATTTTTTAAAAGCTATTAAAAAGAAAATACTGCTATGAATTACGGTAAAGACCCGAGAGCTGCGCTTGAACAGGCGAAGCAATTTAAAAAATTTGCTACAAAACATCATGGTGTAAATAATTTGTATTACGATAAAATCGTCAATGCAATGACACCAACGAATATGACTCCTTATATTATTGAAGAACGCCAATTGAATGTTTCTCAACTGGACGTTTTTTCAAGATTAATGATGGATCGAATTATCTTTTTAGGAACCGGAATCGATGATCAAATCGCCAATATTGTCCAAGCGCAATTGTTATTTTTAGAAAGTGCAGATGCTTCTAAGGATATTCAAATTTATTTGAATTCTCCTGGAGGAAGTGTTTATGCAGGTCTAGGAATCTATGATACGATGCAATACATCAAGCCAGATGTGGCAACGATTTGTACAGGAATGGCTGCTTCTATGGGAGCGGTTTTATTGTGTGCAGGAGCTGCCGGAAAACGTTCTGCGCTACCTCATTCAAGAGTAATGATTCACCAACCTTCAGGAGGAGCACAAGGTGTTGCAACCGATATGGAAATCAATCTTCGAGAAATGTTGAAATTGAAGGATGAATTGTATCAAATTATCTCTCAACATTCAGGTCAGACTTTCGATAAAGTGCACAAAGACAGCGAAAGAGACTACTGGATGATTGCAGATGAAGCGAAAGAATACGGAATGATTGACGAAGTTTTAAGACGATAATAATGTTGAGTTTACTAACTTAACTTTAAATAAAAAACAATGACAAAAGAACTATTAGATTGTTCGTTTTGTGGTCGAAAAAAACCAGAAACCAATCTATTAATTGCTGGAATCAATGCACACATCTGTGATAAGTGCATTGAACAAGCGCATGGAATTGTATTGGAAGAATTAAAAACCAATGGCAATTCTAAAATAGCAGCTGATTTGATTCTAAAAAAACCACATGATATTCGCGCTTTTTTAGATCAGTATGTTATTGGCCAAGATCAAACCAAAAAAGTAATGGCTGTAGCAGTTTACAATCACTACAAACGTTTGATGCAACAGCAATTGAACGATGATGTAGAAATTGAAAAAAGCAACATCATTATGGTCGGCCAAACGGGAACCGGAAAAACATTAGTGGCAAAAACTATTGCAAGAATGTTAGACGTTCCTTTAGCTATTGTTGATGCCACCGTATTAACAGAAGCGGGTTATGTTGGGGAAGATGTAGAAAGTATTCTAACACGTTTGTTGCAAGCTGCCGATTATGATGTTAGTAAAGCGGAACGTGGAATTGTATTTATAGACGAAATTGATAAGATTGCTCGTAAAAGTGACAATCCATCAATTACTCGAGATGTTTCTGGAGAAGGTGTTCAACAAGCGTTGTTGAAATTACTAGAAGGTACGGTTGTCAATGTCCCACCTAAAGGAGGAAGAAAACACCCAGATCAAAAATTTGTAGAAGTGAATACCAAAGATATATTGTTTATTGCAGGTGGTGCTTTTGATGGAATTGAACGCATTATTTCAAAACGTTTGAATCGTCAAGCTGTTGGATACAGTACTTCAAAAAATGTAGACAACATCGATAAAGACAACTTATTACAGTACATTATACCCAAAGACATTAAAGATTTTGGTTTGATTCCTGAGATTATCGGACGATTGCCAGTTTTGACGCATATGGATCCTTTAGATAAAGAAACTTTAAGAGCTATCTTAACAGAACCTAAAAATGCATTGATCAAACAGTATCAAAAACTGTTTGCTATGGATGATGTTGAGTTTACCATTTCAAATGATGCCCTCGATTTTATTGTAGATAAAGCATTAGAGTATAAATTAGGCGCTAGAGGTTTACGTTCGTTATGTGAAGCTATCTTAACGGATGCTATGTATGACCTACCAAGCAATGACGAAAAAATATTGCAAATCGATAAAGATTATGCCAATGATACGCTTACAAAGAATTTACTTAAACGATTAGAAATAGCTTCCTAAAAAGAGCAACTCCATAAAAAATCCCGCTTCATTTCGAAGCGGGATTTTTTTTATAAATAAACTAGATTATTTCAATATTCCACCGCCACTTTTTACTTTTTCCGTTTGAATATCAGTATTTTCTTTGTCTAATTTTAAGTTTCCAAAGTTATACGTCAGAGAAATTTTAAAAGTTCTAGAATCTTCTTTCTTATAAAAATTGGTTTCTAGATTCTGTCCTGCAATCAATGCGTTAACGCTATTCGCATTAAACAAATCAAAAGCATGCAATCCAATTTTTAGCTTTTTATTCATAAAGTCTTTGCTGAAAGAAATATCAAATTGTTGGATTGGTTTGGTTACTTTATAGATTTGCCAATTTCCAGAAGGGAGTATGAAGTAGGTTATGGAGTTTCTGATATTCCAAGGTAAAATAAATTGTGCTTCTGCCGCATAATTCATAATGGGTTTGTTAGAATACGGAAAGTCATAGCCTTCAATGTCGGATTTAATATAATTGATGCTTAAATAAATGTAATTCATTTTGTCAATCGTGTTCATTCTCTTTTGAAATTCCTCTTTGCCCTTTAAAAAATAATCTAATGGAATTGGAAAATTAAAAAACGCGCTAAAGGTGCTAAACTTGTCGAATTGCTGAAAAGTTTGATTGCTAACAGGTTCTGTAGCATTGTCATCAGCACTATATACAAAAAGATTATTGTCTTTTGAAGAGGTATAATTCACGCCTAACTGAACAAAATCTAAAGCGGATATTTTAAATTCATAATTATCAAAAAATGTCGGATCTAATAGTGGGTCACCTTGCGAAGCATTGTATTGGTCAAAACTAGAACCATTATTCGGATCTAAACTATTGTAATTCGGTTGATTTATTTTTTTAGAATATGATGCAGATATATTTACATCTTTCATTAATTCATATAATGCACTTATATTAGGGAAAAAATTAGAGTTCTTAAATTTGAAATCTATTTTATTTCCTTCTTTGAAGGCAGTTCTGTTGACATTAAAATCTTCAAAACGCAAACCCGCTGTAAAACTAAACTTCTTAATTTTTTTTCTGGCTTCAACATAAAATGCTAAGTTGTTTTCGGCATAATCAAAGTCTATGGTGCTTAAAGTAGGCGTGTTGAGATAATAAGATCCTAAATTATTCACTTTCAAAACATTGAATTTTCCACCAGTATTTATTGAAAATTTAGATTTTTCAAATGGAAAAGCAAAATCATATTTCAAATAATAATTTTTTAAGGTAAAGTCGAGATTGGCATTGTTAAATGAAGTGGTATTTGCAATATTATCGATGGCATTGGATTTTGTAATTGGATTTCGATCAAACAAATTACTAAATCCTACTATATCTAAAGTACTTCCAAGAGTATCCAATTTGGTTTTATATTGTAAACTAATTTCGTGATTATTGCTTTTAGTTTTAGTAATGCCTTCATTCAAATAATCGATAGTATTCCGAAACGTTGAGGCGTCAAAAACACTTCTGTCATTCGCAATATTTACATTATAATTGAATAAAAGGTTCGATTTTTTAGTCAATTTATAATTGGTTCCGCCACGAAAATAAAAATTTCTATTGGTAGTAACGCTGAAGTTTTCTTGACTTAATTTTTGATTACTTAAAGCGGTAAACGTTTGCACATTTCTTTGTAAGGTTTCGCTATCGATATAATTGTAACCAACCATTGTTTGCCAACTCAAGTTTTTTTCTTTCCCATTTAATAATATTTGGGGACTCGGTTTTTGGTATTTATTAAAATTGTAATTGATATTAAAACTGGCATTGATTCCTTTCAAACGTTTCGAACTCATAATAATATTAATGATTGACCCACTTGAGTTTGCTTCAAACGAAGCGCCGGGATTGTATATGAGTTCTACTTTTTCAATGGCATTGGCCGGAAGTGAAGACAAATAATTTTCCAAATCAGAACCGTTTAGCGAACTTGGTGCTCCATCTATGTAAATCGTAATTCCCTTGGCATTTAAGGTCAAGCCACCACTTGGTGAAGCAATAACTCCTGGAAGTTTTTTGACTACTTCAAAAGCATTCCCAGTACTTAACATGGGATTGTCTTTGACACTAACCGTTGTTTTGTCGGAATCTACTTTTAAGAATTGCTTTTTGTTTCCATAAACAGTCACTTCCTTTAGTTTTTGATCTTCAATTTTAGAAATCGAGTCTTTTGATGTTGGGTTTGTAGGAATTTCTTGGGCTATTAAAGGGAAAGATAAGAGGAATATACCAGTCAGTAGTATTGATTTAATGATTGAATTGATTTTGATTTATGATTGTCTACAAGACCCATAATATCAAAAAATGTTACATTCTTCATGAAAGTTTTTTATGATTTTTCTGTTCCGTTTTTTCACAGATACCTTTAGGACCACAATGCATTCTGTGTGGGCCACATGAAATAATTAGGAAGAGAATTATCAAAACAAAAACCATTTTTTTTATAGCGCTTGGGTTCTTAATACGTTAATTTTTTGAGTTGTTCTAAATAATCTCTTTTGTTAGAGAGTCTCGGTATTTTGTGCTGACCACCCAATTTGTCTTGCTCTTTCAACCAATCATAAAATAAATTTGGGCGAGCCACATTGATTACTAACGGATTCAAAGTCATGTTATTGTATCTTTTGGCTTCGTAATCGGAGTTTAATGATTGTAGTGTTTCATCTAAAATTTTTTGAAATTCATCAACATTTCTAGGATTGTTTTTAAATTCAATCATCCATTCATGAGCGCCTTTCTCTTTGTCTTTCATAAAAATGGGAGCCACAGTATAATCAACCACTTCTGTATTTGTAATTTGGCAAGTTTTAGAAATTGCTTGATCTGTATTTTCTACCATCAATTCTTCTCCAAAAACATTAATATGGTGTTTTGTTCTGCCCGTAACTCTTATTCGATAAGGATTTAAAGACGTAAACCGAACCGTGTCTCCTAGTAAATAACGCCAAAGTCCAGCATTGGTGGTTATTAAAATCGCATAATTGATATTCATTTCTACATCCGAAAGGCGGAGTGATTTTTCATCTGAAGTTCCAAATACTGACATTGGGATGAATTCATAAAAAATTCCATAATCTAACATCAATAATAAATCATTGGAATTGTTTAAATCTTGTATCGCAAAAAAACCTTCAGAGGCATTGTATATTTCATAATATTTAAAACTTGAAGTAGGTAGTATTTTTTTGTATTGTTCGCGATACGGTTCAAAACTTACACCTCCATGAAAATACACTTCTAAATTGGGCCAAATTTCTAATAAATTTCCTTTTCCTGTTTCCTCTAATACTTTATTCATTAAAACCAACATCCAAGATGGAACACCAGCAAAACTAGTTACGTTTTCATTTATGGATTCATTGATGATGGCTTTTATCTTCGATTCCCATTCGCTCATCAAGGAAACTCGACTACTTGGAGTGCTACTGAACTCTGCCCATATTGGCATGTTCTCTATTAATATTGCAGATAAATCTCCAAAAAAGGTATTGTTGTTTTCGTAAATCTGAGAACTTCCTCCCAAACGCAAACTTTTACCAATAAACATTTGAGAATCTTCATTATTATTCAAATACAAACACAACAAATCTTTACTTCCTTTATAATGACAATTTTCTAAAGCTTCATTACTAACGGGTATGAATTTGCTTTTGGCATTGGTAGTTCCACTTGATTTTGCAAACCATTTGATGGGTGTATTCCAGAAAATATTTTGTTCTCCTTGTCGCGTTTGTTCTATAAATGGTTCGATATCTTCGTACGATGAAATCGGAATTCTTTCTTTATAGGTTTGATAGGATTTAATGGAATTAAAATCATAATGCTTCCCAACGATAGTGTTTTCTGATGTTCGAAGAAGATTCATCAGCAATTCGTCTTGAACTTCATGAGGGTATTTTAAAAACAACTCAATCTGATGAATGCGTTGTTTCAAAACCCATGAGGCAATAGAATTGATTATTGGTAATGGCATTTTTGTGGATTTGAATTATGAAATTTGTGCTTTGAATGTATAACTTTACCAAATATAGAAATAAAATCTTTAATCATAATTCCAAAAATGCAATACCAAGGTGTACTCACAAAAATGCAAACTGAGTTTGGGAATCCAATTCAATATTATTTGATATTTGAAAACAGTTTTTTGAATGTCAATCAAGTTTTAGGGAAGGAAATAAC
>CANHMG010000039.1 GCA_947461795.1 Flavobacteriaceae bacterium
TAAGCGCTGAAAGCATATAAGCGCGAAACCCACCACAAGATGAGATTTCTTTTAAGGGTCGTGGAAGATGACCACGTTGATAGGCTATAGATGTAAAGGCAGTAATGTCATAGTCGAGTAGTACTAATAACCCGTAAGCTTATGTACGCATCCAGCCTCGCAAGAGGCTGGAGAAACTTTCTTTCTTTTAAACAATTTTTTCTTTATCTCAGTATGTTAAGATATTATTCAATTACTAATTCGTAATTTTTAATTCGTAATTCGTAATTGAAAAGTTGCCCAAAGCAACTAACGACTTAAGGTGGTTATTGCGGCGGGGCTCACCTCTTCCCATCCCGAACAGAGAAGTTAAGCCCGCCTGCGCAGATGGTACTGCAATTTGTGGGAGAGTATGTCGTCGCCTTTTTTAGAAAAACCCTTCAAGTAAATGAAGGGTTTTTTGTTTTTTATATAGAAATAGAAGAGTACAAGTCTATTGTCTAAGTTATGAGCTAGATAAAATGAAAATTAGAAGATATTGAAATAAGATCGAATTCTAATTCAAACCTGTCGAATTCTAATTGATATCGATGTTCTGATAAACTTTGTAGAAATAAATTTGTACATTAGACGAAACTAAAAACGTCAAAATGAAAAAACTACTACTCTTTCTAGTTCTATTTCTTGCTTTTACCTTAGTGAATTGCAGCAGCAATGATGACAACTCAAGCACAAATCTCCCGAGTGATAATTTTACTGAAAATTTTGGAAATCTTGCCAATAGAGATTTTATAGGTCAAATAGTAGATGAAAATAACCAAGCACTAGAGGGTGTAGAAGTGAAGATAGGATCTATTTCTAAAATAACTGATTCTAAAGGTGTTTTTGTAATAAAAAATGCAGCTGTTTATGAGAAATTCGCCTATATAACGGCAAAGAAGTCCGGATTTATAAATGGTTCACGAACTATTATTCCTAACACGGGTATCAATACAATTAAAATTATGATGTTATCCGCAACAGTTCAAGCTACTGTTGCAAGTGGAACAGCAAGTAATGTTGCCTTGAGTAATGGTTCTAAAGTAACCTTTGATGGTAATTTTAAAACTGAATCTGGCACTGCCTATTCCGGGATTGTAAAAGTTATGATGCACCATTTAGACCCATCTGATTCGACAACCAAAGATAAAATGCCGGGTAGTTTAATGGCTCAAAATGCTACAGGATCACAACGCATCCTTGAAACCTACGGTATGATGAATGTAGAACTGCAAGATGCTAGTGGTAATAAGTTACAAATTGCTAATCCTACCAGTATAGAAATGCCAATAAGTTCTGCTCAATTAGCATCTGCTCCAACAACAATACCATTGTGGTATTTTGATGAAACAGCAGGTTATTGGAAAGAAGAAGGCACCGCAACAAAGGTTGGCAACAAGTATGTAGGTACAGTAAACCATTTTTCGTGGTGGAACTGTGACGTCCAATTTCCTACGATAAGTTTAGGAATAACGGTTGTAAATTCTAACCAAGTTCCTATGGCTGGAGTTCGTGTTGAATTAGTAAGAAACAATCAAAACGGAGGTTGGAATGTTCCTGGATATACCAATGTTGTAGGTCAAGTTTCAGGATTGGTTCCTGCTAATGAAACATTAACGATGAATATCTATAGTAACAATACTGTTTGTGGGAATCAAGTTGTTTATACACAACAAATAGGACCATTCTCTAGCAATACGGCCTTACCTATTGTAGTTATTCCAGCAACGTCACTAAATACCACTATTGTTCAAGGAACGTTAACAAATTGCAGCAATGCTTCAGTTACCAATGGTTATGTTTGGTTGCAAACAGCTGGACAATTTTTATTTACTCAAGTAACTAATGGTTCTTTTAGTTTTACGGTTTTAAATTGCACTTCAGCAGCAACGAGTTTTACTTTGCAAGGATTTGATTATGACGGTATGAAATCCACCACACAACAAACAGGAACTTTAAATAATCAAACAGTTGCTTTAGGAGTATTACAAGCATGTACTACAACAAATAATCCGACAGGGGAATTTGGAGATATAGATCAAAACGTGTACACCTATTTACCTATTGGGCAACAAACGTGGATGCAACAAAACTTAAATGTATCCCGATATACTGACGGTACACCTATTCCACAAGTAACCGACCCATCACAATGGGCAAGCTTAACAACTGGAGCTTGGTGTTACTATAACAATGACCCAGCCAATGGAGCAGTTTATGGCAAATTATACAATTGGTATGCTGTGGCAGGAATCTACGATGCGGCTTCTGCTGCCAACCCAGCTCTAAGAAAAAAACTAGCACCAGCGGGATGGCATATTCCGAGTGATGGGGAATGGAGCAACCTTATTAACTGTCTAGACCCCAACGCAGATGGCGGAAATAATTTTCAGAATATAGCAGGAGGTAAAATGAAATCCATAGGAACCCTGCAAGCAGGTAATGGACTATGGCAAGAACCAAACACAAATGCCACCAATGAATCAGGTTTTTCAGGTCTTCCTGCAGGTTATCGCAGCAGCGATGGTTTCTCCAACATTGGTAACAACGGTTTCTGGTGGAGTTCGTCAGAGCTCGTTACAACACTTGCTTGGGACCGCTACCTGGCTTACGATGATGGTAATGCTTACAGGGACAGCTTCAATAAGGAAGACGGTTTTTCAGTTCGTTGCCTCAGGGATTAGACTCCCTGCCTGCCGGCAGGCAGGTTTGGCCCTTTGAATCTTTGTCCCTTTGATAATTTATCCCCGCAGGGGTCGATTTTTTAGAAATGATTTTTAACCTTACTAACAATAGTGAGTTTTTTGTTTATTATTGGAAAACCTTCGTTTCGCATGTCCGTTAAGGATGGCAGTGAAAATCCTTTTGTGGCGTTGTTTACTTCGTCAGTTCGCCAAAAGGCTCGGGTGGCAACAAGTATTGTAGCGTATAGCCCGACGGCTCGCGAGAGGTTCATGAAAACCTAAAATGTTATTGAGCCGGCACGCCCACCCGAGGCTTATAGCCGAACTGAGCGGAGCTAAAAATCAATCAATATCTTTGATAAAATCGTCGTACTCCAAATAAAACAATTCTAAAGCATTCATCTTTTCAAAGAAGAAGTCGAAAATCGTGTCCCAATAACTTCGGTTGCTGACCGAAATCCCCAATTGCTCTACCCAAATTTTACTGATAGTTTTGCCGTTTTCTAAAGTGTGGTTTTTTTGGAACACCAAATCTTGTATAAACTCGTCTTCTAAGATGGCTTTCAGCGCTTCTAGTTTTTCGAAATAGGCATGGCGTTTTTCTTCAGAGCGATGCTCAATCTCAATGCTCACTTGCGCTTTGGTGTTGTCTACAAAGAACTTAAAGGAGAAATCTTTGATTTTCGTATCGTACAAAACCCACTTTCTCGGATATTTTTGCGCAAAGGCAACCCAGAATTCTTGCTTTAATTTTTGATTTTCTTGTTTGGAGTACATACTATTTTATAAATTCTTTTATAAAAAAAAAGTCACTTGCTAATTGTATTCTTACTATCACCGCAGATTCGCAGATTTAAAATTTAGTTGCGGAAATCTGCGAATCTGCGGTTTAATTCATTAACCTCTATAGAATTTTCGTAAATTCGTAAACAATCGTCCTGTCTTCGAATCGCAAAATTACACTTTGTCATGGATTTTCAAGATTTTCTGCAGTGCATTCCACAACTCGAACGCGAAAAACTTCCCGCAGAAGCAGCGCATGATTTGATGACACCTCCAGAACGCAAAGACTTGATGAAAGCCATCGATTTTGAAACTTACAAACCACGGAAAGCCGCCGTCATGATGTTGTTGTATCCGAAGCAATCGCAAACACATTTGGTGCTCATTCAACGCAATTCTTATCCTGGTGTGCATTCTTCTCAAATTGCTTTTCCTGGCGGTAAAGTGGAGTTGGAGGATGAAAGCCACCAACACACAGCTTTACGGGAAACGCATGAAGAAGTTGGCATTGCTCCGCATCAAATTCAGGTTGTTCGTGCTTTTACTGAAGTGTATATTCCGCCAAGTAATTTTATGGTGTATCCGTTTATGGGCTATAGTTTGCAGGAACTTCGCTTTAATCCAGATCCCGAAGAAGTGGCGGGAATTATTGAGTTTCCGTTATCTCAATTTCTAGATGATAACATCGCAACGATAAAGAAAATGGATACCGCTTATTCTCAATCGATTGATGTTCCAGCTTTCAAAATCTACGAGCATTATGTTTGGGGCGCCACGGCCATGATGCTCAGCGAGTTGAAAGAAACGCTCAAAAAGGTGTTGTAAATAGTGATGAATTTGTAAATTAGCCCGCTGATTTTTAAACAAACAATTATGGGATTATTCGAAAGAAATCCTTTTGGACATATTCTTTTTATCAAGAAATGGTTAATTAGAATTTTCGGCGCGCTCACGCACAAACGCTACCGTGGTTTTAATGACTTGCATATCGATGGTTCTGAAATCATCAAATCCTTGCCGGATAAAAATGTACTTTTTATTTCTAATCACCAAACGTATTTCGCCGACGTCGTAGCGATGTTTCATGTGTTTAATGCGAGTTTGAGTGGGAGAGAAGACAACATCAAAAACATTGGGTATCTCTGGCAACCCAAGATGAATATCTATTATGTCGCGGCAAGTGAAACGATGAAAGCCGGCTTATTACCACGAATTCTATCTTATGTTGGAGCCATAACCGTAGAAAGAACTTGGCGCGCCGGAGGAAAAGACGTGACGGAAAAGCGTGAAGTCAACCCGAATGATACAGAAAACATCCGAATTGCTCTCGAAGACGGTTGGGTGATTACTTTTCCACAAGGAACCACGCGTTCGTTCAAACCAGTGCGTAAAGGAACCGCGCATATTATCAAGCAATATCGTCCTATTGTTGTTCCAATTGTGATTGATGGCTTTCGCCGTTCGTTTGATAAGAAAGGGTTGCGCGTTAAAAAGAAAGGTATTCTTCAAACATTTACTATCAAAGAACCTTTAGAAATAGATTATGACAACGATACGATTGATCAAATTGTAGAAAAAGTAGAATTTGCTATCGAGCAACATCCATCGTTTTTAAAAGTTATCCCAGCCGAAGAAATTGAAGCGCATGAGGAATTAAACAGGTTGCGGAAGTTTTAGAAAAGAAACAAGAGCCAAGGGTTAAGACTTATAATCTTGTTTCTTGGCTCTTGTTTCTATTATCTATTATCTATTATCTCTCTCTTACAACTCAATCTTCTTCAACTCCTTATAATTCGCGAAAAGTTTCTTTAGCAAAATGCCATACAACAATCGGTAAAATAACCAAAACAATCCAATTACAGCAGCTATAAAAACAATGGAAATGGCAACACAAAAACACATAAACATAGTTTTGTGACCTTCTTCAATTTGTTTTTGTGTCATCAAAATAATCTCTGCATTGTGTGAGAACATCATATAGATAGAAATGGCAATCGTTATAGCAATAATTGCCAAATTATACCAGATGTAATTTTGAACTGTTTTACGAGTGCTTAAAATGCTCTTCATTAAGATACTAGTCGAGTCTAGGGTAGAAATCGATTTGTAATTTCTATAAAACACATAAATAAACCCAATCACTATTGCATAATTGATTACGTTGATCACCAACATAAATTGATCAATCCCATACGATTCCAATTTTGCTTGGTATTTATCATCGCTCATTCCAAAGGCAATAATATTCCAAAATACAAATTCCAAAATACTAATAATCAAAATCAACTTCACTATCGAAGATGATTTCTGATGCAGCATCGTATAAATTTGCTTTTCTGAAACTTGTTCAAAGGAACTTTCTTCCTTTTTCCAAGCTTTTTTTAAGATATCTAATTCCTCCATAATACTTAAGGATTTACTATTTTTTTCAATTTAGTCTTAATTCGATTCATTTTCACTCTAGCATTGACTTGACTAATTCCCAATGTTTCCGATATTTCTTGGTAATCTTTATCTTCTAAATACATAAATACTAATGCTTTTTCAATATCATTCAATTGATACACTGCTTCATACATCAACTTAATTTGTTCTTCTTCTTCGTAATTGTATTCTTCTTGCTTGATAAAAACATTCGCCGTGTCAAAATTGGAGGTTTGTATCGATCGAGTGCTTTTTCGATACAAAGTAATCGCCGTATTCAAAGCGACTCGATACGCCCAAGTCGAAAATTTACTTTCTCCTCTAAACTTCGGAAACGCCTTCCACAATTGAATCGTAATTTCCTGAAACAAGTCCTTATGAGCGTCTTCACCAGAAGTATACAACCGACAAATCTTGTGGATGATATTCTGA
The DNA here is from genome assembly GCA_947461795.1 of Flavobacteriaceae bacterium. GTDB lineage: Bacteria > Bacteroidota > Bacteroidia > Flavobacteriales > Flavobacteriaceae > Flavobacterium. Next base: position 6,342 of record CANHMG010000039.1, read on the forward strand.
TTCTCCTTCAATTGTTTTACAAAAGATTGCTCTAATTCTGGACTCATAACCTCGTTAGTTAACCAATGTCTAATTTTGTTACAAAGTACTCTTTTTTTTTGAAGAAGCACCAACAACCGTTTCCAAAATTGTGTATCCTCCCGCTATCAAAGAGCGTTCGGTTTTCATAAGAACCTTTTCAATTCGTTTTACCCTAAAGCAATCCAATCTTCGTATCTTAGCGGTACACAACTTACAACCCACAACCCACAACTCAAAATGAACATTCCAAAATTCAATCTTCCAAGAATCATAATTATCGGCGGTGGTTTTGCTGGAATTGCCTTAGCCAAAAAACTAAAAAATAAAAACGCTCAAGTCGTGCTTATCGACAAGCACAATTACCACACCTTTCAACCTTTATTATACCAAGTCGCTACTGGTGGACTAGAAGCAGGATCCATAGCATACCCAATACGCAAAATCATTCAAGAGTTTAATGATTTCTATTTTCGCCTCGCACGTGTCAACGAAATCGATACGCAAAATCAAATTGTCAAAGCAGATATTGGTGAATTGCATTACGATTATCTTGTCCTCGCCAACGGTTCTAAAACCAATTTTTTTGGCAACAAAGAAATCGAACGCAACAGTATGTCGATGAAAACGATTCCACAATCGCTCAACATTCGAAGTCTAATTCTCGAAAACTTTGAACAAGCATTACTAATCAATGATCCAGCAGAACGCAATGCGTTGATGAATTTTTGTTTGGTCGGAGGTGGCCCAACAGGTGTGGAATTGGCAGGCGCTTTAGCGGAAATGAAAAATGCGATTCTTCAGAAAGATTATCCCGATTTGGATATCAAAAACATGCAAATCAATCTCATTCAAAGTGGCGAACGCATACTTAACACCATGAGCGAAAAATCCTCGGTAGAAGCAGAAGATTTTCTCGTTCGTTTAGGAGTTACAGTTCATAAAAACATCCGCGTTTTGAGTTACGACGGAAGAACGATTACGACCAATGCTACCGCAACTTTTGATACCGCTACGGTCATCTGGACCGCTGGTGTTCAAGCTGCTACGATTCCGGGACTTCATGCAGAATCTCTAGTCGAAAAGGTCGAACGCATTCGTGTAGATGCCTACAATCAAGTAATTGGGTATGAGAATATTTTTGCTATTGGCGACATCGCTGCGATGGAAACAACTTTGTATCCGCAAGGTCATCCGATGATGGCGCAACCTGCCATGCAACAAGGAGAATTATTGGGAGAAAATATCATCAGGAAAATCAACAATCAACCCATGACACCTTTTGAATACAGCGACAAAGGTTCGATGGCAACCATTGGCAGAAACAAAGCCGTAGTCGATTTACCGAAGTATCATTTTAGCGGCGTTTTCGCTTGGTTTGTTTGGATGTTCGTGCATTTGTTTTCACTGATTGGTTTCAAAAACAAAGCTGTGGTTTTCCTCAATTGGGTCTACAATTATATTCGCTTCGATCGAGAAGGGCGATTAATTATCCGTCCGTTTAAGAAGAAAAGCTTTACGACATTTACGAGCGACGAAGTGTAATTGTGTTGTCAGTTATCAGTTCTAAAGTTTTCAGTTTTTTTTAAGAGTGGATTTCTTTTAGTTTTTCAACTCACAACCGTTAACTCACAACTCACAACCTTTATAATAATTCACCATCAAATTGACAAACTTACTATAGCTTTCCAAACCATCTTTCTGCTGATTGAATTTCAAGAAATTGTCGTAAAAAATTTTAAATCCGGTTTCAATAAAAGTCTCATATTGTCTCCAGAAATCTTCACTTTCTTGGAAGTTTTTCAAAATACCAGGATGTACAGTTTTGAGTAATTGCTTTAATACTTTTGGGTTGCGAATTTCCCAATTGTGCAAGCAATACCGCAAAGCAAAGCTGTAGCCCGAATATTGAAAATACAAATTATCATTTTTTGTAGAAGCTAAAAACCCAATAAAATTGCATTCACTTTCACTCGCATAACCCAACTGATGCGCCATTTCGTGGCAAGTTGTTGTGGGGAAATTATACATCGGTCCCATATCATTGACCTGCGCTTCATTCGTAAACGGATTCAAATAACCGCCAAATCCCATATAAGTCAACGGCAAACTAAACAATGATTTTTTAACACTCAAATGATTGTATTCAAAAATAGGGTAGGATGATGTTAAATTTGTATATCCGTTCAAATTCATCGTAAACACTTCTTTTTGAGAATAAGGAAAGTCAACTTTGAGCGAATCATTCTTTACAATTTGATGATGAATCGCGTTTGTTTTTGCAATCAACTTCAAAGTAAAAGCATACAAATCCGCATCGGTATAGTCGCGTTCGATTTTCAGCTTTTCAAAAAGTGGCTGTCGACAATAATTTAATCCCCAACATAAATGAAAGAAAAAATAGAAAACAGCAATAAAGCTAAGTACTTGCAATCCGTTATTTTTCCATTGCAACTTCCATGTTTTGCGTTTTTTCCAAAACCATTTACAGATTAAGAATATAAGTATTGCGTAGATACAATCTCCAACGGAGAAATAAATTGTTCCTAATCCAATTCTCCAAATTGTAGCTATTTTAGGATACAAACCGTTGCTGTAATACGCTTCTACAAATTCAGGAAAAAAGGAAATGACTTGCATGGCAATGATTTCAACGAGAAGAAGAATAGGAAGTAAGTATTTACGTTGCATTTATTTTATTTTGAATGTAAATATACAAATCAAACCTATCGAATTAGCAGGTAAACTTTGTAACTTTGGCTTCTTGAGTGACTGAGTCGCTGAGTAACTGAGTTACTGAGCACTAGAAAACTCAGGCACTCAGTAACTTATTAACTCAGAAACTCTTAAAAAATGAGCCAAGAAATTAGAAACCTAGAACCAAAAGCATTGTGGAATAAATTTGCCGACTTAAACGCAGTTCCACGACCATCTAAGAAAGAAGATCGTGTCATTCAATTTATGAAAGATTTCGGAAATAGCCTCGGGTTGGAAACTTTTGAAGATGAAATTAGAAACGTCATCATTCGAAAACCAGCAACTCCAGGTATGGAAAACCGAAAAACTGTCGTGCTGCAAGGGCATTTGGATATGGTGCATCAAAAAAATGGGGACACTAATTTTGATTTCGACAAACAAGGTATCGATATGTACGTCGATGGTGACTGGGTTCGTGCTCGCGGTACTACATTAGGTGCTGACAATGGATTAGGGGTAGCTATGGCTATGGCCATTTTGGAAAGTACTGACATTCCACATCCAGCCATTGATGCACTTTTCACCATTGATGAAGAAACAGGAATGACGGGCGCTTTAAACTTAAAAGGTGGCGTGCTACAAGGAGAAATTCTTTTGAATATGGACACCGAAGAAGATGATGAAATTGATATTGGTTGCGCAGGCGGAATTGATGTAACCGCCACCAGAAGCTATCACGAAGAAGAAACACCAGAAGGTTCTGTTGGCTATACGATTACCGTTAAAGGTTTGAATGGTGGGCATTCCGGTATGGATATCCATAAAGGTTTGGGCAACGCGAACAAGATAATGAACCGAATTTTGTTTGATGGATTTGAAAATTTCGGTTTGCAAATTGCTGAAATCAATGGAGGAAGTTTGCGCAATGCGATTCCACGTGAAAGTGTGGCGAAAGTTATTGTCGCGGCGATGTATGATGAAGCTTATGTTTTTGATATGCAGGAAATTATCAGTGATATCAAAACCGAATTCAAAACGATGGAACCAAATCTTACCATTGAAATAATAAAATCGGAATTGCCTAAAAAAATAATGGAATTGGGTGTGCAAGAAGGATTATTGCGCGCTATTTATGCGGCTCATAATGGTGTCTACAGAATGAGCGCGGATATGGAAGACTTGGTGGAAACCTCTAATAATATTGCTAGAGTGATTGTAAAAGAAGGTGAAATTACCATTCAAAACTTAACACGTTCTTCGGTAGAAACTTCCAAAATGGATTTAGCCAATGCCTTGCGTTCGGCTTATGAATTATTCGGTTGTGAAGTTGATTTTTCAGGAAGTTATCCAGGATGGACTCCCAACGTCAAATCTGAAATTTTAGATGTATTGGTTTCTATTTATGAAAAGCAAAATGGGGAGAAACCAAAAGTGGTGGCTTGTCACGCCGGATTAGAATGTGGAATTCTTGGTACGAATTATCCTGGAATGGATATGATTTCCTTTGGACCAACAATCCACGGAGCTCATTCGCCAGACGAAAGAGCTTCCATCAAATCGTCTCAGAAATTTTGGGATTTTGTCCTAGAAATTCTGAAAAACATACCGATGAAAAACTAGATTACAATAAAAAAAACTCGCTAGAAATAGCGAGTTTTTTGTTTTTAATGGATTGTATTTTTATTCAAACTTTGCAGTAAAGCCTAGGTAAAAACTTCTACCAACGGCTGGAATGATTCCAGGGCCAGGATATTCGTCGGTTCTTCGAGTAAAATATTGCTTGTCTGTTGCATTGTTAACCCCAAACTTCAGCGCAAAATTGTTGAATTTATAACTACCGCTCCAATCTAAAACCGCGTAAGATGGAATATAACCTGCAACGGGATCGTCACTTGTATAGGCGTTAGACGCATCGCCAAAAGCATCTCCCACATAATTGATTTGTATAGTGGTAGAAAGTTTAGGGGTTGTAAAAATCAACCCAGCGCGGTTGATGTTCTTTGCCGCTGCTTCTACACGATTCCCTTTGAAATCGCCGGTCGTGTAACGCGCATCGATATAAGCATAGGAATCAAATAAACTTAATCCGTATTTCGATTGAGGATTAAAATATTTGATAAAATTAAATTCGACATAGCTTTCGATTCCTTTGTGTACGCTGTTCGCGATATTTTTTCTAATAGAATAATTCTCTCCTGTGATTTCATCTGTTGCTAAGGTGACACCGATTCGTTGGTCGTAGGCCAAATAGAATCCACCGATATCAAAGTTGAGGAAGTTGCGAACTGTTCCTCTGAATCCCAAATCGCTATTGAATCCTTTGCTGTCTTTCAAGTTTGGATCAATCTTAGACGTTACCCCAAAAGGTTCTAATTGACTGTAATCGATAGGGCGGAAGGCTTGGCTAAAGTTACCGTAGATACTAGTGTTTTTTGTTGGCTTGAATTCCATTCCGACTCCTGCTAATGTAAAAGTACGGTTGCGCACTTCATTTGAAATTAAAATATCTCCATCAACTTCTTTGTTACCTTTGGCAGTGCTGCGTAAATATTCAAATCGTAAGCCAGGTGTAATGGTAAATTTCTTCGATATTTTGAAAATATTTTCAACAAAGGGCGCCACGTTCGTCGTCGTAAAATCTAAATCATAACCCCAATTTCCAGTAATCGAAACATCAAAATCACTTCCTGTTGTTCCTTCACCACCGCCTTGACGCGTAAACCACGCATAACTATGTCGAATTCCGCCAGCAAAGGTCGATTGTTGTTTACCCAAATTATACTTTTGACAATATCTAATTTCAGTGGTTGAATTGTTCATGTTTTCAATACCTACTTCTCTGGGAACGAAATCATTGGTGGCTGGATCGATGCCATCGACAGCTTCGGCACCTCCATCTTCGTTGCGCCAAACCAATGATCTTGAACTAATCAAGAAGCTCGTTTTGAAAGAGATAGTGCTATTTAGCGAAGGTGTAATATTCGCGTAAGCCGTTACAATATTCCATGGACTTTTCAACCAATTTCGAGCTCGAGTAGATTGCTGTGGATTGTCTTCAAATTGTTCGTCAGTCAATCCTCCGGGCATTTTGATCTTGTTTCGCAAAAGCGAATATTCAATGCCAAAATTCAATTTGTCGGATTGATTGTATTGTATTTTTCCAAAACCAGAAACTTGTGTTTGCTCGCTATTCGGACGATACCCATCAATTTGTCGGTATTGGAGAAAACTGTAGTAACTCCATTTTTTGTAGTTGCCACCAATTGAATTAAACGAATTAAACAGTCCGAAACTACCCATGGTTTGTGCCGTTATAAATTCAAATGGCTTATTGACTGTCGCTCCTTTAGTAACGTAATTGATAAGCCCTCCAAATTGAGAACCAAATTGCAAAGAAGCAGCTCCTCGAACCATTTCTATTCGTGAAACCGCTTCCATTGGAGGTAAGTAGTAGGCTTCGTTGTATCCGTAGATATCGGCGCTAATATTGTATCCGTTTTGACGTGTATTCATTTCTACACTTTGCGTTGGATTTAGACCACGGGTGGCAACACCGTTAGCGGTAAATCCACTACTTTCCGTTTCGACGATATTTAGACCGGGAATTCTACCTAAGATTTGACGCGTATTGTTCACCGCTTTATTCGCATCTAAACTGTCGATTAGTATGACTTCATTTTTTTTTCCAGCGTAGATAATTCCATCTTTGGTGTCTAAAAGATGACCAACACCATTGACGGTTTTGTATCCTTTGATAGTCACTTCATGCAATGCTGTGGTGTCTTTGATTTGGGAATAGCAGCTATAAAAGCTAAGGAAAATAAGGGTCAGTGTTAATTTGTTTGCGTATGACATTTTTTATTTAGAATAATTAAAAATAACGACGCAAATATAAAAAGTCAATTAAGAACACAAAACTTTATTTAGATTAAATATAAATAAAGTTTTTAACAAATTAATTATTGGAATGATTACAAGTGTTTTAGGAGAAAATAAATTTTGTCTTTTAGCTAATTCATTTTAATCATAAAGCCGCGTGCTATCGTTTTGGAAAGATCAATTTTACTTTTGGTAGTAAACTTCATCGTGTCTTTGCCAAAATCGCGTTTGTCAATTTCTATAGGATTGTCATCTGAAGAATAACGAAGGACCGCTCGAAATTTCTCGTATTTGATTTTTCCTTTATACATCACCGCATCGGGCATAATCTTTTTATAAATGGAATCCACAAAAACCATTTTAAAGCTTTGCTGTTCGTATTTTTTTTCAAAGACAATGCGGTAGGTTCCGTTTAGTTTAGGCGTTTCTTGCTGGAATATTCCGAACAAAAAGAAACATGTGAATGGGATTAAAATTTTCATAGTAAAAGCTTTATTTTTTCTTCTTCATTGGAAAGCTATCTGAACTTGGTTTTCCTTGTTGTGTTCCCGAAATTGTTGCAACTATACTGTCTTTTGTAATCAAATTGTAGGAGATTTTCTTAGGATAATCGTGATTTGGATTTTCGAAAACTAGTTGTTTAGTTGTTTTTTTTGTCAATAGAAATACAACAGGTTGATCGTTGTTTTGTCCTTTTACGGTTGGAATGTATAGTATTTGATCGTCTTTTTGCAACAACTCAATCTTTTCACTGTGCAAAGTGTCTTTATCTTTAATATAATAACTGGCGCCTTCATACAAACTATCATTGGTTTTCTCCCAATTTTCTTGCATTGTTCCATTTCCGGATTTGTTTTCCCAAGAACCAAGAAGCCAATCTGTTGTCATCAATTCATTTGTTTTAGATTTTTTTTTACAAGAAAATGATACTAAGGCTATCAATATAAGTAAAGTTATTTTTTTCATAAGTATACAATTCATTCGATTTTCCTACGCAACAAAATTAGGAAAAAAATGCCAATAGCCCAGATGGAAGCGGTATCCTTTTTTGCTCGTTTTTTTCGAGTAAAAAAGATTACCTCACAAAATAATATTTTAGATTTTGTGTTCGGTCAATTCGCTGCGCTCGGGTTTAGCGGACAGCTGGATCAAGCTCCTAAAAAATCGAAAATCTATTCAAAATAATTCCAATCTTTTCCTTAAATTTGCACACCAAAAAAAGGAAACTACAAGATGTTAGATAGATTACAATACGTAAAACAACGCTTCGACGAAATTTCAGACTTAATAATTCAACCTGATATTATCGCCGATCAAAAACGGTATGTATTACTCAATCAAGAATACAAAGGACTAAAAGGCTTGATGGAAAAACGTGACGAGTATGTATTGCTTGTTGCGAATATCAATGAAGCCAACGAAATTATTGCGGATGGTTCCGATGCCGATATGACTGAAATGGCGAAGATGCAGTTGGAGGAAGCGAAAGATAGATTGCCTGAACTGGAAGAGGAAATCAAATTTATGCTGATTCCAAAAGACGCCGAAGATGCTAAAAATGTCATGGTCGAAATACGTGCAGGAACAGGCGGCGATGAAGCTTCAATTTTTGCAGGTGATTTATTTCGAATGTACACCAAATACTGTGAAGGACGTGGCTGGAGAACTTCAGTGGTAGATATGAATGAAGGAACGTCGGGTGGTTTTAAAGAGGTTATTTTTGAAGTTACCGGCGAAGATGTCTACGGAACTTTAAAATTTGAAGCAGGTGTTCACCGCGTACAACGCGTTCCTCAAACTGAAACGCAAGGTCGTGTGCATACCTCAGCAGCTACTGTAATGGTGTTGCCGGAAGCGGAAGAATTTGATGTTCAAATTGATATGAATGACGTTCGCGTCGATTTTTTCTGTTCCTCAGGTCCAGGAGGTCAGTCGGTAAACACGACTAAATCTGCTGTTCGTTTGACGCATATTCCATCTGGTTTGGTGGCGCAATGTCAGGATCAAAAATCGCAACATAAGAATAAAGACAAAGCCTTGACGGTTTTACGTTCCCGTTTGTACGAGCAAGAATTAGCGAAAAAACAAGAAGAAGATGCCGTAAAACGTACGTCGCAAGTAAGTTCCGGTGACCGTTCGGCAAAGATTCGTACGTATAATTATGCCCAAGGTCGTGTAACGGATCACAGAATTGGATTGGACGTTTTCGATATGGATGGTGTGATGAATGGGAAAATTCAAAAATTTGTGGATGAACTTCAATTGGTGAACAATATGGAGAAACTCAAAGAAAGCGAAGTTTTCTAAAGATACAAGATGCAAGAGTCAAGATGCCATACGTTATAAAGTGTGGCATTTTTTTTAGGAGCTAATCCCGCTTTCCGCAGTATCTCTGCGAGGATACTTGCTGCAATCGGGGCTAGGGCAATTGATTTTCAAACACATTTATCATAACTTTGCGCCTCCGCGTCTTTGCGAGCCAAAAACCTTTCGCTAACTTCGCAGCTCAGACCCGAGCCGAAGGCGAACGGATGAAATAAACTCAGGCACTCAGCAACTCAGTAACTTGAAAAAATGACCTCACAACAACTCACCCAGCAAATCCACCTCAAAAAATCCTTTCTCTGCATTGGCCTTGATGTCGATTTGACTAAAATCCCACAACATTTATTAGAACTTGAAGACCCCATTTTCGAATTTAACAAAGCCATTATCGATGCCACACATGATTTGTGTGTTTCCTACAAACCGAATACGGCGTTTTATGAAGCCTATGGCATCAAAGGCTGGCAATCGCTCCAAAAAACGATTCATTACCTCAACGAAAAGTATCCAGAAATCTTTACCATTGCAGATGCCAAACGCGGCGATATCGGAAATACTTCGAGCATGTATGCTAAAGCTTTCTTAGAAGATCTCAATTTTGATTCGGTGACGGTTGCGCCTTATATGGGCAAAGATTCCGTTGAGCCTTTTCTTGCTTTCGAAAACAAACACACGATACTATTAGCCTTGACATCTAACGAAGGTGCCTTCGATTTTCAAACCCAGATTGTAGATGGGAAACCTTTATATCAATACGTTTTAGAAACTTCCAAAACCTGGAACAATGCGCATAACTTAATGTATGTCGTGGGAGCCACCAAAGCGGAATACTTCGCTGACATCCGGAAAATTGTCCCCGACAGCTTCTTATTGGTTCCTGGAGTTGGCGCACAAGGCGGTAATTTACAAGACGTTTGTAAATACGGAATGAATAACGCTATAGGATTGTTAATCAATTCTTCACGTTCGATTATCTACGCTTCTAGTGGAGAAAATTTTGCAGAAAAAGTTAGGGCAGAAGCACTGAAAATCCAAAGTGAAATGGAAGTAATAGTAAACACTAATTTCACTAGTTAACACGAATTGAAATTTCAGACAATTTGTACTCAGTATCTCAGCCACTCAGAAACTCAGCAACTTCCTCAATGAAAATACTCAAAGACCAAATCGGTTTCCAACACAAATTCGAATCTTCCCCGACAAGAATTGTTTCGCTCGTGCCATCTCAAACCGAATTGCTTTTTGAATTGGGATTGGAAGAATATATTGTTGGTATTACCAAATTTTGTGTACATCCCTTTCATTTCAAATCTACCAAGAAAATAGTTGGAGGCACCAAGCAAGTGCATTTCGACAAAATAGCCGCATTGCAACCTGATATTATTATTTGCAATAAAGAGGAAAATACCTTGGAAATGGTTGAGGAACTGCGAAAAATCTGTACAGTGTGGGTAACTGACATTCGAACGATAGAGGACAATTTTCAAATGATTACCGATTTCGGACAACTGTTCAATTGTCGCACCCAAGCTCAAAAATGGAATGATAAATTGATGTTTTCGCTTCAAGAATTCAAAGCCTTTATCAAAGACAAACCTATTCAAAAAGCTGCTTATTTTATATGGAAAGATCCCTATATGGTTGCTGGATCAGACAATTATATCCATGAAATTTTAAAGCTCAATAATTTTCAAAACATTTATGAAAACAAAGGTCGTTATCCTGAAGTTGAATTGAAGAAAATACGATTAGAAGGAGATCCAGATATTGTATTTCTTTCCTCAGAACCTTATCCTTTCAAAGAAGAAGATGCTTTTGAAATAGGTCGATTTACCCATCATGCCAAAACAGTTTTTGTGGATGGAGAAATGTTTTCGTGGTATGGCAGTCGATTACTTAAAGCATTTATATATTTTAAAATATTACACAACAAACTATAAACTTTTTCAATTTCTTGTTTCTTGTCTCTTTACTCTCTTTGAACTACATTTGCCAAAAAAACAAATTGATAAACTTCACAGTATATAAAAACGAATCGAGCACTCAATGGGTTACATTTGTTCATGGTGCTGGTGGAAGTTCCTCTATATGGTTCAAACAAATTCGGGATTTTCAAAAGCATTATAATGTTTTGCTTTTAGACTTAAGAGGTCATGGAAATTCTGCTCAACCTACACTCAAAGAAGCATTTCAAAAAAAATATACTTTTACTGCTTTAGCCAACGATATTTTGGAGGTTCTAGATCATCTAAAAATAGAACGATCCCATTTTGTTGGAATTTCACTAGGGACAATTTTAATCCGACAATTGGCTGAAATGTATCCCGAGCGCGTGCAAAGCATGATACTAGGCGGAGCGATTTTAAAAATGAATTTTCGTTCTCAAATCTTAATGAAACTTGGAAATACCTTTAAATATGTATTGCCTTATCTTGTCTTATATCGCTTTTTTGCCTTTGTGATTATGCCGAAGAAAAACCACAAACAATCGCGTTTGCTTTTTATCAACGAAGCTAAAAAATTATACCAAAAGGAATTCATCAAATGGTTCAAACTAACAGCGGAAATCAATCCAGTGCTCAAATGGTTTCGACAGGTAGAACTCAATATTCCTACGCTTTATGTCATGGGTAATGAAGATTATATGTTCCTACCATCTGTTAGAAAAGTAGTGGAGAAACATTATAAATCCTCTCGATTATTTGTTATTGAGCAATGTGGTCATGTAGTCAATGTAGAACAACCCGTTGTTTTTAATCAAAATGTAATTTCTTTTATTCAAAGGATTACATAAAAAAAAAGTCACGCTGTATGAGGACGTGACTTTTATAAACTAACTCTAAACCAAAATAATAAAAACCTTTATTATAGTACAAATGTCAACTTTCTAAAGTAATTAGGTCGTTAATACTATGTTATTTGTTTGTTGGAGTTGTGTTAAGATTTTACTTCTTGTCTTGCATCGCAAAAACTTTCTTTAAAGTTTCACTAGTTCGTGAATTCAAATTGGTTCTGATATTTTTTTCTTCCACCGAAATCATTTTAAAAACACCGTCCATCGATTTGTTGGTAACATAATCCGTAATGTCTGGATTTACTTTTGTAATCATTGGAATAGTGTTGTATTTCTTAATGATGGTCGCCCAAATCTTATCAGCACCCACTTTTCCAATTGATTTTTGAATCACAGGACTAAATTTAGTATATAATTCTGCGGAAGTTGAACCTTTCAAAAAGTCGGTAGCAGCCGATTCATTCCCCATCAGTATAGATTTGGCGTCCGAAAACGACATCCCTTTAATTGCATTCACAAAAATTGGAGTGGCTTCTTTTACAGCGTCTTCCGCCGCACGATTCAAAGATCGGATACCATCATTCGCTAATTTGCTCATGCCTAATTTTCGTAAAGTTTTATCTACTTTTTGCAATTCTTCTGGAAGTACAATCTTCACCAATTCATTTTTATAAAAGCCATCCACAGCGGTAAGTTTCGTAACTTGTTTGGTGATGCCGTTGTTTAAAGCTTCTTTAAGTCCACCCGAAATATCAATGGTTCCAGTTCCGGTTTGTGAAGTAACTTTTGCCAATTCATCTTTAACCTTATTCAACACGTCTTGCCATTGTGCAAAACCAACTGTAGGGAGTAATACTATAAGTAAGAATAATTTTTTCATAATAGTTTATTTTTTTGCCCGACTTCTCAAATAGCATACCGTTATAAGGTATTAAGAAAAAATTACCGTGCGATTGTTATATACCATTGTTTTTCGTTCCGCATGCAATTTGATAGCTCGTGCCAAAACAATTCGTTCTAAATCACGCCCTTTCATGATGAAATCTTCAATCGAATGACTGTGCAAAACCCGCGTAATATCTTGTTCTATAATCGGACCTTCATCTAACTCTTCGGTGACATAATGACTCGTTGCGCCAATGATTTTTACCCCGCGTTTAAAGGCCGAATGATACGGTTTAGCTCCAGGAAATGCAGGTAAAAACGAATGATGTATGTTGATGATTTTATTTTTATAAAGCGCAATCAAATTTGGAGTGATAATTTGCATGTACCGCGCTAAAACAATAAAGTCGATTTTAAATTCTTCCAACAATGCCATTTGTTCTTTTTCTCCTGCTACTCGAATCTCTTTCGTAAAAGGAACATAGCGAAACGGAATCTCGAACTTATCGGCAATCGACTTCAAATCCATGTGATTGCTGAGGATTAGCGGAATTTCTAAAGGCAATTCCCCAGTACTGTATCGTCCCAAAATATCATACAGACAATGATCGTATTTCGAAACAAACAACGCCATTCGTGGTTTTTGTTCTGTGGTGTACATTTCCCAAGACATCTTAAATTTCTCCGCTAAATTGATTTGAAAATCTGCTCGAATCATGTCCAAACTCCAATTTTCATTCAACATATCGCATTCCAAACGCATAAAAAATACATTCTGATCGGCATCCACATGTTGGTCCAAATAAATAATATTGCCATCAATACCCGCAATATAATTGGTAACTGCAGCGATAATTCCCTTTTGATCTTCGCAATGAATGAGTATCGTAATTTTTTTCATAGTATTTTATTTAGGAGCTATTTCCTGCTATCCGCTATATCTTTTGCGCCAACCGAGCACAACGAACTGGCGAAGTAAACTCCGACGCAAAAGGATGCCGCTGCTATCAGGGCTAGGACATTTATTTTTATTGACGTCTTCAAATCTAAAATTATTTTGAGCAAATTCAAGCATTCATAATATTTTTATGTTTTATCGTAATTAATAGGCAATTTTTTGAAAATTCTGTAAATTGCACGCTTCTAAATGACAGTATTTTAAAAATGGAACAAGCAAAACCGTATATCCCTGTAAATAAAGTTCGAATA
>CANHMG010000040.1 GCA_947461795.1 Flavobacteriaceae bacterium
ATTTCTAACCAACCGGTTCCTTTGGTAATGCGATAATCGGTTTCTGTTTTCAAACCCCAATAAATATCGACTTCAGCACTTGGTTCGGTGAAAGGAAAATAAGACGGTCTTAAACGTATTTTTGATTTTCCGAACATTTCTTTGGTGAAATATAAAAGTGTCTGCTTTAAATCGGCAAACGAAACGTCTTTGTCTATATACAACCCTTCTACTTGGTGAAAAATGCAATGCGAACGGGAGGAAACAGCTTCGTTTCTAAAAACTCTTCCTGGAGAAATAGTACGAATAGGCGGTTTGTTGTTTTCCATGTAGCGAACTTGCACGGAAGACGTATGTGTTCTTAGTAAAATATCTGGATTGGTTTGGATAAAAAATGTGTCTTGCATATCACGCGCCGGGTGGTATTCCGGTAGGTTTAATGCGGTAAAATTATGCCAATCGTCTTCGATTTCAGGGCCTTCAGAAACGTTAAAGCCGATGTTTGAAAAGATATCGATAATTTGATTTTTCACCAATGAAATTGGGTGTCGTGATCCAATAGAAATAGGCTCACTTGGTCGTGATAAATCCCCATAAAAACCTTTAATTTCCTCTTTACTTTCGAGTGTTTCTTGAATGGATTTTACTTTTTCTTCTGCAGTGGTTTTGAGTAAATTGATGACCTGACCAAATTCTTTTTTTTGTTCGTTAGGAACATTTTTGAATTCTGCAAAATAGTCTTTCAACAAACCTTTGCTTCCTAAATATTGAATTCTGAAAGCTTCAAGTTCTTCCTTGTTTAGAGTGGTGAATGCTTGTGCTTTGGCGATATGTTCTTTGATCTTGTCTATCATGGTCGTGCTGAAATTGAAAGTGCAAATTTAGTTTTTTTGGTGTAAAACACACTACATTTTTTATCTAAACCTAAGAACACTTGAAGAAAAAAATTTAATCGATGACTTCTCGTTCAATGAAATAATTAACGATGGCTTCTTTCATTAAGACCGATTGTTCCCCTGCTTTCAATGGAGGTAATTCTTCTTTTACGGTATAATGTGGCCAACCTTCGTCATCAAAAAAGTCGAATTCATAAAATCCATAGGGCTCTAACAGGCGACAAATCGCGATATGCATCAGATTAAGCTTTTCGTCTTTTTTATATTTGTTATGTACTTTTCCTAGTTCTTGAACGCCAATTAAATAAATAATTGCGTCTAAATCAAGATCTTCACCTTGCGAAAATTGATTGGAAAGTAAAGTAACGAGCTTTTCCCAGCGCTCTTTGAGTTGTTGGTCTCTAGCCATTATTGAGTGGTGAGTTGTCGGTTCTCATTTTTGGATTCGTATTAAAAAACTAGCTGCAAAGATAAGAAGTTGCGTGAGGTTTCAATTGGCAATTCCTTTATATTTGTTTGCATTTAAACTAGAAGTATGGAAATGATTGACATTGTTTTATCCGTGATTTTAATTCTTGGAATATTCAAAGGATTTCGAAATGGTTTTTTTGTTGAATTGGCTTCCTTGGTGTCGATTCTTCTTGGAATTTATGTCGCGATTCGACTTTCTTTTATTACAAAATCGTATTTAGAAAAAGAAGTTACTTGGGATCCAAAAACCATTCAAGTTGCTGCATTTGCTATTACTTTTATAGCTGTGGTTATTGCTGTTTCTTGCTTAGCCAAAGCTTTTACCACAATAGCAAATTTTGCAAGTCTAGGTTTTGTAAATAATCTATTGGGTGCGCTAGTAGGTGTTTTTCGAATGATTCTAGTTTTGAGTATTGTATTGAATCTATTTCAGAAAATAAAATTTGAAAAGTGTTTTCTTTCAAACGAAAATAAAGAAAAATCTACTCTTTATCCTATTATTCAAGAAGTGTCTAAAAACATTTACCCTTCGATTGAAGCGTGGTTTGAGGCTTTTCAAACGGAGGATTTCAAATTAGAAAATAATCTTGAAAAAGAATAATTATTTAACCGATTTGACATTGTTGCTTTCTATCCAACCTTCAGAACCGTCTGTCAATTCAATTTTCACCCAGTTTTCTATCGATTCATGAAGATAAACTTTCGCTCCTTCATGCAAAATAAACACATCCGAGCTTGAAGATTTGGGTTCGCTTTTTACTTGGGCTATCTCAGAAAAGACAATCGCTGGTCTCTCATTCGTATCATGCGATTTTTCGAATAGCGCTGCTAAAGTGCTCAAAAGAATAAGAAAAACTAGTACAAACATTCCTATAAAAAAGATTCTTTTTGACAAGGTAAGTTGTGAAAAATAATACCCAATAAAAAACAAAAGAAACAACCCTGCAAAAGAAACTGTTATCCATGCCCAAGAGTCATAATGAAATATTCCTGTAAAATCTCTAAGCAACTTTGCAAATCCAACTTTTGGAATCACTTTGATTTCATCAATGGTCATTTTATGAGCAAAAAGTAAATTGTTTTGAATCTCAGTATCATTCGGATTGAGTACTAAGGCTTTTTCATAATTATAGATTGCGGGTGCAACTTTATTGAGTTTGTAATAACAATTCGCCAAATTAAAATACAATTCTGCGGATTCCTTTTTTTCACTTAAAATGCTCTCATAAGCTGTTATTGCTTGGTCATAATTTCCTTTTTGATACAAAGCATTGCCTTTTTCAAAATTGCTTTGAGCAAAGAAAACTTGAGAAACTAAAAGAAATATAAAAACTAATTTTTTCATCGTATTTTATTATCCATTGTCAATTAAGAAATCTGCTTTTCTAATTCAGATATAATAGCCACTGCTTTGTCATAATCTTGTTGAATTGCTACACTAGAAGACGGTGCATAGCGCGCAAATTCACAATTTTTGGTCAAGTCGATAAAGGTATTTACCGCTTCTTCTTTTACGTTACGAGACAACAAAATTTCTTGAATGATATCTTTACTCATATCCGAAGTTTCGATCTTCAATTTTGCTTTTAAGAAATTATGCATTGCTTTTTCCAAAGCAATATAAAACAGCTCTTTGTTTTGTATTTGTTGCTTAGCTTCCGATAAAAATTTCTTTGCTAATTTGTTCGATAATTTTATTTTAATTCCTACTACATCGCCGTCGATTGCTTCTTTTTTCTTCTTAAGCAAAACAATTATTGGGATGATCAATAAAGGAAGAAAAGTCAATATATAAAACAAGGTTGAGCCAAGAAAATCTTTCTTATGAAATGGCGATAATGTTGTTTTTAATTTAATAAATCGAAATTGTTCCCCTGCATTCACTTTCATTTTTGCCACTCCAGTAGTGGTAGCTACAGCATTATTTTCCGAAGTTGGTCCGTCTAGTACATTAATTATAATTTCAGGAGAGGTAATGGTTTTGTATTTCCCTAGCGACAAATCAAAGTAGGTAAATGTCATCGGTTTTATCGGATATTTTCCTTTAAACTGTGGAATAATCGTATAGGAATCTGAAATTTGTCCATTCATTCCAGAAAGTGGTGTGCTTACTTTTTCGTTATGAACAGCGTCATACATTTCGAGGGAATTGGGCACTACAGGTTTTGGAAGGGTGAATAATTTTAAATTCCCTGTTCCTGAAGCAACCACTTTTAAATCGAGAGATTCGCCATTTTTTAAGCTCGTTTTCGAAGGTGTAACAGAAAAATTAAAGCGTCCTACAGCCCCAGAAAAGTCGATAGGTTTTCCTACTTCTGGAAGAGGTTTTACAGTAATTGTTTTACTTCCTGCTGAAACTCTTTTATTGTCTTCTACAACTTGTACTTGGCCGAAAAAATTTCTTCTATTGGTCGGAACTTGCACATCAATGTCTAATGACAAAGGTTCAATCTCTAATTTTCCTGATTTTTGTGGATATAAAACGGTTTTTCTCAACACTACACAACGATATTTTTCTCCGTTATATTTTCCTTCTTCAGCCACTAATTGTTTGATGTCAATATTCTGGCTCCAGAAATCATTGTATTTTGGTTTGTTGAGTTCTCTCCAATTGGTAATACCGATGTTGTAGCTGAAATACAATTTATAAACCACCGTAATGGGTTCGTTGACATACGGATTCCCTTTTGATATTTCAGCCACTAAATGGATTGCATCATTCGCAGAAACTTGTGGTTCATCATTCGGATCACGAGGTTGAGGAACTGCCGCAGTTACATTTATTTTTATAGGATTCGTTTTATAAATCTGTCCATTGATTTCTACTGCAGCTTGCTTGATTGTTAAAGCTCCTTTTTGAGTTGGTAATAAAAAATAGGAATACGATTTATTGAAAGAACTTCTCCCATTTACCCATGATTGACTGACCTGTTGACTTGGTCCGGCTATGATACGAAAACCTTCAAACGAAGGCGGAGAAAAATTGTCTCCATCAGCATTCATCGTAAAATCGATACGCAATCTTTCGTTTAACCCTAAGGTGTTCTTACTTACTTTGGCTTCAAATTGTACTTGAGCCCAAAGTCCGTGGAAACTAATTAAAAACAGTATTAAATATTTTTTCATTGCAGTACTAAGCCTTTTTTTCTTAGTGTTCATTTCTAATAATCGTACAATCTACCAATCTTTCTCGGTTTGAACAGGTTTGCCTTTTATTTTTTTGGCGTTTACTTTATCCTGTATTTTCTTCTCTTCATTATTTACGGCGTCTAACAAGTTTTGTAAACGCTCTTTTGAGATTCCTCCTGGTTTGGGTTTGGGCTCATTGTTTGGTTTGTCGTTTTTGCCTTTGTCGTCTTTTTTGTCTTTATCACCTTCTTTCTTATCGTCCTTTTTATCCTTGTTTTCGTCTTTCTTATCGTCTTTTTTATCCTTTTTCTTGTCTTTCTTATCGTCTTTTGGAGGGTTGTCTTTCAATAATTTTTTTGCTAATGCAAAATTATATCGTGATTCTTCATCGCTTGGATCATTTCGTAAAGCGTTTTTGAAAGCTTCTACGGCTTCGCTATATTTTTTTTCTTTCATAAAAACATTCCCTAAATTATGAAATGCTTGATGTTTTTCTGCTCTTGAATTCGAATTTTCTATCGCTTTTAAATAAGCGTATTTGGCTTCACTTGCTTGATTTTGGCGATAAATAGAATTCCCTAAATTGTAACTTGCAATTGGATTTTTACGCATTTTAGAAATCGACATTCTATAATTTGTTTCCGCATCAGCATATTTTTTTGCTTCAAATTCGTCGTTGGCTTTAGGTAAATTTTTATCTACTTCTTGAGCTAATGCAAAAGAAGAAATCAAAAACAAACATAGCAGAATTACTTGTTTCATGCTTCTTTTTCGTTAAATAAATTCAACTTCATAATCCAATTGGTTCTTCTATCTAGCAAGAAAACATCTAAAAACAATAAAGCAAAGGCAATTCCTAAAAACCATTGAAACTGTGATTGAAAATCTGCCATTTGAGTCGCTTCAAATTCAGTTTTTTGAATATTGTCTAACGCTTTTTTGACATACGCTAATACTTCTTTTGTAGAACTACCATTAACATAGCCTCCTTTTGTAGCTTTTGCAATTTCTTTCAAGCTTTCTTGATTCAATTTAGTAATTACTACTTCATTGTTATTGTCTCGCTTAAAACTTTGAACGACGCCATTTTCTTTTATTGGAATTGGTCCACCTTTTTCGGTCCCAATTCCAATTGTAATGATTTTCATTCCATTTTTATTCGCTTCTGCAGCGGCGTCAGTTGCTCCTTCCGAATGATCTTCACCGTCGGAGATTAAAATCAATAATTTACTGGTTTTATTTCCTTTGTCAAAATACGTTGAAGATAATTTTATAGCTTCGTCTAGTGAAGTTCCTTGGGAAGAAACCATCGATGTATTCATACTTTGCAAAAACATTTTGGAAACACTATAATCGGTTGTAATGGGTAAAACTGGGAAAGCACTTCCTGCATAGGCAACAATTCCGATTCTATCATTCCCTAATTGATTGATAATTTGAGACACAATTTGTTTGCTTTTTTCTAATCGATTGGGGGCAACGTCTTCGGCTAACATACTTTTAGAAACGTCCATTGCAAAGACAATATCAATACCTTCTCGCTTGATGGTTTCCATTTTAGTGCCTATTTTTGGATTAACCAATCCTAAAACCAAACCTACGAATGCCAAAATCAGTAAGGTAAATTTTAAGGTTGGCTTAAAAACGGAACGATTTGGACTCAATTTTTTTACTAAATCTACATCTCCAAATTCACGTTGTTTTTTTCTTTTCCAATATTGTACATACAAGAAAAGCAACACCAACACTGGGATGATGCCTAAAAGATACAAATAACTTTTTTCTTCTAATTCGTACATAATTTAAATAAAACTTTTAAAAAGAGTGTTTCGCAATCCAATTTCAAGCAAAAGCAACAATCCTGCAATCCATATCAATGGACGGTATTTCTCATCATAATCATAATACCGTAATTCTTCTATTTCGGTGGTTTCTAATTTATTGATTTCATTATAAATCTGAGCTAACTTAGAATTACTTGTGGCTCTAAAATATTTTCCTCCAGTTTTTCTAGCAATACTTTGCATCAGTTTTTCGTCAATTTCTACTTGCATCATGCGAAATAAAAATTGTCCGTTTGGAGCAATAGCATATGGAAATTCAGCCATACCGTTGGTTCCTATACCAATGGTATAGACTTTAATTCCGTATTGTTCGGCAATATCCGAAGCGGTT
Source organism: Flavobacteriaceae bacterium (assembly GCA_947461795.1). Taxonomy (GTDB): domain Bacteria; phylum Bacteroidota; class Bacteroidia; order Flavobacteriales; family Flavobacteriaceae; genus Flavobacterium. The sequence continues at coordinate 6,651 of CANHMG010000040.1, forward strand.
TCTGGCTCGATAAATCCTGCATTATTCACTCCGTCGGTCAACAAAATAATCACTTTGCTTTTGGCTTTGCTGTCTTTTAATCGATTGACAGCCGTTGTTAAACCCATACCGATTCCAGTTCCGTCTTGTAAGACATTATCGTATTTGATACTATTCACAGCATCTACAATAACTGCCTTATCGCTTGTTACCGGAGTTTTAGTATACGCTTCTGCGGCATAAACCACCAATCCTATTCGGTCGTTAGGACGTTGTTCTACGAAATCTGAAGCCACTCTTTTTAGAGCTTCCATACGATTCGGTTTCAAATCCTTGGCCAGCATACTTCCAGAAACATCGACTGCGATGACGATGTCAATTCCTTTTGTAGTTTTGGTTTCATTGCTAATATCGACAGTCCTAGGTCTAGCCATGGCTACGATTATTGCACTTAACGCTAACATTCGTATTACAAACAATATTGGTTGCAGTTTTGCCAAAAGTGATGAGGAAGTTTGAAAACCTTTCAATGAACTTATTTTTAAAGTTGGCGCTTGTTGTTTTCTTTTCCAAAAATACCATGCAATTGCCAATGGTAGTAAAAGAAACAACCAAAAGAACCCTGGATTTAAAAAGGTGATCTCTTTCATTATTCGCTTACTTTTTTAAGTTCAACAGAGTTTAATATTCGTTCTGAAATTTGATTCGCATACTCATCGCCTTCTTCGTGAATGATAATAATTTGCTGCAATCCACCTTCTTGATGAAAGAGTAAAATTTCATAATAATATTTTGTGCTGTTTTTACTTAATTCATCAATTCTTGAAAAAGTACCGTATGCTTTTAATCCTTTAATGCCTTGCTTCGTGTCGAAATCTTCTTGTTTGACAATCATATTTTGAGCGCCTTGGCTTTCTAGAAACTGTAACGATCCATCAATTGATTTGCTTAAATCGATTTCTCCTTCTTGTTTAAATTTGATTGTAGAAACTACTATTTGGAATTTACCTATCAAACTTCCATAGATAAAAGTTTGCATTTCCTTAATCAAAGCCATTCCTTCTTTAGGCAAGCTCTGAGAGATATCGGTACGCTTGAGAACTTGCGGTGTTTCAATGGTTATACTTGGATTACCGTATTCACTAAACACCCATTCTCCTTCTAATAATTCTTTGGACGTATTTCCGAAAATTACATCTTTCACATAAGTGAATCCTTTTGTGGTAATCATAAAAGCCAAAACAAAAGCGACAATCCCTACAAGAATCGCAATGGATAATTGAATACGTTTTTTTCTTTTCTTCAACAATTGTAATCGAATTTGTTCTTGACGTTGCAATTCGTTGAGCAACATTTCATCTTCTTTTTCAACGACAACTGGAATAGATTTATCTAAAATCACAATCGCTCTTTCTATTTTCTTACGATCTTCAGTAATCTCGAATTCTAGTGGTTTTGATTTAGCAAATTTTACTAAATCAGCTTGTTGTAATACCTTTTCAAGATTTTCGAGTGTTTCTTGTGAAAGCGACATCTTTTTCTTTTGAGATGCTTTTCGAAGTCCTTCAATAAGTTCTGAAGTGGTGCTCTCCATAGCAGGAACATCAATGGCTTCTTCGATATAATTCCTTGCAATGTCTGTCAATTCACTATAATACGCTTTGACTTCTCCTTTTTGCCATAATTGCTTTTTCTCTAATGAATTTAAAAGACTCGTTGCTTTTTCAATTGGAGTTTTGTAGACCTCTTCTTCTATTTTTTTCTTTTGTCGAATTTTTAAAAACCAATAGACGAAAGCGCCAATTCCTGCTAGAAGTAGAAGAATAAGTAACAATTTCCATATCCAACTTTTGTTTGAAGTTACTTCAACAATTGGCTTGATATCGTAGAGTTTTTGTTTTAAAGTATCCACGACAACATTCGATACCTCAACTCGAATACTATCGGAAAAAAACGGTTTATTATTGATTAATATGGTGACTCTTGGAATCATAAATTTTCCACTATCAAATTGAGTTAAACCATATTTTTTAACCAATTCATATTTACTATCCTTTTTGATGGTATCAATCGCATAGGATTGGATGACTTCTAAAGCACCAAAATTTTTCGGATTCGGGAACGCCACTTTTGCAGTGGTATCGACAGACGTTTTAAGAGTCAATTGAAACTCGGCGCCAATTTTATTTTTAGTTTTATCAATACTTGTAACTACTTGCTTTTGTTGAGAAAATACAACAGTAGAAAGTAGTGATACGCATACAATAAAAAACGATTTCTTCATATTCTTGAGCCTTTATAGGCAATTATCTCGATTTAAAATACCCTAACAATTTCGTGACATAACTTTCATCAACTCTGGTATTTACAACTCCGGAGCCTGATTTACTAAAGGTTTCTTTGAAATAATTAATTTTATTATGATAATAAGTTTCATAATTCAAACGAACTGACTTTGAACTAGTATTCACCCATTGCACAGCTCCAGTTTCTGCATCTTGCATCGCCACCATTCCGATATTCGGCATTTTTTCTTCGCGAATATCATAGACTCTAATGCCAGTAATATCATGCTTTTTAGAAGCTATTTTTAAAGTTTGTTCGTAATCATCTGACATGAAATCGGAGATTACAAAAACAATAGCTTTCTTTTTTTGAGTGCTTGATAAAAATTTTAAAGCTTGAGCAATATCTGTATTGTGGCTTTGTGGTTGAAATTCGATTAATTCGCGAATGATTCGCAACACATGGGAACGGCCTTTTTTCGGAGGGATATACAATTCTATTTGATCTGAAAATAAAATCAATCCTATTTTATCATTGTTTTGAGTCGCTGAAAAAGCCATCGTTGCTGCTATTTCCGTTACGATATCTTTTTTAAATTGATTTTTTGTTCCAAAACTTTCCGAACCACTGATGTCTACCATCAACATCATGGTGAGTTCTCTTTCTTCCTCAAAAACTTTTACATGTGCTTCGTTGTACCTTGCAGTAACATTCCAATCAATAGCACGAATATCGTCGCCATATTGATAAGGTCTCACTTCAGAAAAAGTCATTCCGCGACCTTTAAAAGAAGTATGGTATTCCCCAGAAAAGATATGATCGCTCAATCTTCGGGTTTTGATTTCTATTTTACGAACTTTTTTGAGTAGGTCTTTTGTTTCCATTGTTTTAGCTACGAAGGCACTAAGGCGCTATGGTTTTTGATAAATTATATTCGTTTCGAATAGCTAATTATTGCTAATTTTTTTAAGGAACTTCTACTTCATTGATGATTTTGTTGATAATATCAACTGAGGTAATATTTTCTGCTTCTGCTTCGTAGGTAATCCCAATACGGTGACGCAATACATCATGAACAACTGCACGAACATCTTCTGGAATCACATAACCGCGTCGTTTGATAAAAGCATAACATTTTGCGGCATTCGCTAAATTGATACTTCCACGTGGTGAAGCACCAAAGCTTATTAATGGTTTTAAATTTTGAAGTTTGTATTTTTCAGGATAACGTGTTGCAAATACAATATCTAAGATATATTTTTCAATTTTTTCATCCATATAAACTTCGCGAACCGCTTCTTGAGCACGAAGAATTTGTTCAACAGAAACAACTTGATTTACTTTTTCGTAAGCTCCACTTAGGTTTTGACGAACGACCATGCGCTCTTCTTCCATTTTAGGATAATCGATAACTGTCTTCAACATAAAACGATCGACTTGTGCTTCTGGTAAAGGATAAGTTCCTTCTTGTTCGATTGGGTTTTGAGTTGCTAAAACTAAAAAAGGTTTGTCTAAAACAAAAGTAGAATCTCCAATAGTAACTTGTTTTTCTTGCATGGCTTCTAATAAAGCTGATTGCACTTTTGCAGGTGCTCTATTGATCTCATCCGCTAGTACAAAATTGGCGAAAATAGGTCCTTTTTTGATAGAGAATTCGTTTTGCTTGATGTTATAAATCATTGTTCCTACTACATCTGCAGGTAATAAATCTGGTGTAAATTGTATTCTACTAAAAGAACCGTGAACCGCTTTCGCTAAGGTATTTATGGCTAATGTTTTGGCTAATCCAGGAACACCTTCTAATAAAATATGTCCTTGTCCAAGAAGTCCAATTAGTAATCGTTCAATCATGTGTTTTTGACCAACAATTACCTTATTCATTTCCATAGTTAGTAAATCGATAAAAGCACTTTCTCTTTCAATTTTTTCATTAATCGCTCTAATGTCTAGAGTGGTGGTATTTTCTTCCATTTCCATGATTTTTGTTCCGTAAATTGTACTGGTTAATTTTAACGGTGCAAATTGAATTTTTTTTTAGAAGTAAGATGTTAAAAATTGGTTAAAACTTCTCACAAACCTTCAATTTTAAGGATGATTTGTGATTGTATTTTTATATTTTTAAGAACTTTAAAGAATACTCTTTTAATTGTTGTTTTAACATTTCAATATATAGATAGCTAATATGAATACAGAGCCAATTTCAAAAATTATTGCAGGAACGATGACATGGGGAATTTGGGGCAAAAATCTCGACCAAAATCAAATGATTGCAACCATGCAATGTTGTCTTGAAAATGGGATTTCAACATTTGACCATGCTGACATATATGGCGGTTATACTACTGAAGCTGCCTTTGGAAAAGCATTTAGCGCTAGTAAAATCAATAGAGAAACTATTCAATTGATTTCGAAATGTGGTATTCAATATACTGCTGAAAACAGAAATAACACCATCAAACATTACGATTATTCGAAATCGTACATTATTTGGTCGGCAGAACAATCTTTACGGAATTTACAAACGGACTATTTAGATATTTTGCTGTTACATCGCCCAAGTCCTTTGATGCAAGCCGATGAAATAGCAGAAGCAGTTCAAACCTTAAAAAAAGAAGGCAAAATAAAAGATTTTGGCGTTTCTAACTTCACTCCTAGTCAAACAGATTTGATTCAATCGAAAACCACAATCAATTACAATCAAATACAATTTTCAGTAACTGATTTAGACGCTATGTTGAATGGGAGTTTAGATCATATGCAACTTCATGCTATCCAACCAATGGCATGGAATCCTTTAGGGTCTGTATTTAAAAATGAAGATGAAAAATCAAAACGCGTTGCAATTCAAGGGAAAGTATTGGCAGAGAAATATGAAGTTTCTTTAGATGTCATTTTATTGGCGTGGATTATAAAACATCCTTCTGGAATTATTCCTGTTTGTGGCACTACGGATCCTAAAAGAATCTCTCAATTGATGCAGGCAACTTCAATCACTTTAGATTTAGAAGATTGGTTCTCGCTTTGGGTAGCAAGTACAGGAGAAAAAGTGCCTTAATCCCATTTTTACGAAATTTCTAAAATGATTAACAAGCGTCTTTTAATTAAAAATCTTTTAGCTCACAATGATGAGTCGAGTTTTTATGACAAAAAGCGGCAGTTGAATTTGCATACTCGTGAAGGAAAATCAAAATTTCTAAAGCACATTTGTGCCTTATCCAATTCAAATCCAACTAATAATTCGTATATCGTTGTGGGTGTTGAAGATCAAGAGAACGAAATTGTAGGTGATGATTTTTTTGATGACAGTCGAATTCAAAATTTAGTCAATGCTTTTTTAGAAAACCCTCCAAAAATCTCCTACGAAAATGTACCATTTCCCAATTTACCCAAAGACAAAGTAGTAGGTTTGGTTACCATAAAACCAAAAAGTAAAACTTCTTTTTTTAAAAAGGGAATACATACTATCTTACCCAATGCGGTTTTTATTCGCATTGGAAGCAATACGATTCCAATTGAAGGCGAATTTGAAAAAAACTATCAAAATACCGAAACCGTAATCGGCATAGAAAATAATTCGAGAAACAGTATTGGTTATACGTTAGATGGCGTCATTGATTTTATGAATTTCAGACATAAAGATTTGGCTTCAAAATATAAAGTGTTTAAAGAATTATTTGTGATTTGTTGGGCTGGCATACCTAAAAATTTACGGGAGAAAACCTTTCTTTCTCGAGTAGATATTGAACTCATTAATGAACAAATTAAATTGTTTTATTCTGCCCAAGATGAAGTTACGATTACTTTTGACGATGATTCTTTTACAATAATTGAATACGTTTCATTAGGATTAAACGATAAGACAAGCTATTATCCTCTAGAAAAACAAACGATTCGATTTTATGAAAATGGCTATTATAAAATTGAACGCGAAATGCTTTTTGAACCGCCTGAATTCAATAAGAAGATGCTTTATCATATTTATAATTCGAATATGATGTTGTTGGGAAAATTGCAGAAAGGTTCCTCATTAAGCGAACGAGAGTTGCGCGATTTAAATAATCTTCCCTCTACTTTTATGATTTGTTATCTCAATGGTTTTGAAGATGCCAAACAAAAATTAATTGATGCAAAAGCCTTTTTAAAACCTTTCCCATCTGTTTATTTGTCTTTTAAAGAAGCTTTGCGAATTTTAAGAAAAATGAAATACGATTTGTAGCAAATCTATAGTTGTTTTATTGCTTTTTTAAAATAATTCGAACATTTTTATAACGTTGTTTTACGCAATAAACTAAAGTATAAATCCCATCGGAATTATTTGTTAAGTTAATTTCTCCGCAGATGTTTTCGAAGTTGGCTACAATTTTACCCGTTAAGTCAATTACCCAAATCGCATCAACTTTATTATTCAACTGAATTTTTCCATTGGATGGATTTGCATAATACAATTCTATTTCAGTAGTGTCAAGAGCTATACTAATTGGCAATAAAACTAGATTAGAAATTGGCGTTGAAAAAACACCTTCGCAAGTATCTTGTAAATTTTCAAGTTCATAAAAAGTATAATAGACTTTTACATTTAAGTGAAATAATTCGTTTTGAATTGTATCTAGAGGTATTTCAAAATTATTGTTTAAGAAGGCAATAGTAGAACCAAAACCAGGAATAAAACATGCTTCAACAGTTATTGTGGTTCCAGAAATTTCATAACGCCATGAATGAAAATAATACAACTCAACCGCTTCGGTATTTAAGCTAATATTGATTGCTTTATCAGAAATGCAGCTGACGGTAATTTGTTGAATATTCAAAGCGGTAACATGCTGATAAAAGAAAAATCCCATTGAAATAAATAATGCCTTTTTCATAATCAATCCACTTTATCAAATTCGTTCAGTCCGTATAGAATTTCTTTCATTTTAGTGCCATTTATTTCAACCGGTTTATAGGCAACATTAAATTTTTCTATCGCAACATTGATATCCGCTTTGAGTTTTTTGTATTCTATCGGCAATTTCGATTCGCATTGTTTTTCATTTTCATAACTATCCAATACAATGCTAAATTTCTCATAGTATTTAGCACCTTGATCGATAAAATAATTGTATTGGGAAATAAATTGCAGCAAACGATCTACAGGGAAATCTAGATTGACTTGCATTTTATATTGAGCCGACCCAGAAGTAGATTTCATTTTTGCTAAATATTCTTCCATTTTTTGAGTAATGTCTTCCCAATCGTCATTCGTTCTGCAATTTTCTAAAGAAGCACTATATCCAATAGGTTTGGTGTATTCTTTAAACAAAATTTCGATGTCTTGTTTTATTTTTTCATTGCTAGTGTGGAGAAAAGCCGTTTCAAAATATATCGTATTGAGGTCGTTTTGCATTCGCAGTGTAAAATCTAAAATACATTCTACTTTTGCCACTTCTTTTTCTTTTTCTTCTTTACTAAGATTGGAAGAAACCATATTCGTAAGTGTTTGCACGACAGAAACAATGGTGTTGGTTCCTAATAATGATGACAATTCGAAAGCAGATTTTTTATCTTTTTTACTTGCCAAAAGCTCTTTCAATTTCTCGTATTCAGGAAATTGATTTGGATTGGAAATTTTGCTGATTTCATTAAAGGTTCTTACCGAAGCAAAGTGATGGTCTAAACTCAACACTTTTTCATAGAGGATTTTGATGATTTGCAAGCCTTTGAGATAGCGAATTTTGGATACGTCATTCAAATTATTGAGTCGTAATAAATAAATTTGATCTTGAATTTGATCTTTTCGAATCAATAAATCAACTTTGTTTTGAAGATTTGTTTGGGTGTTTAAATCTTGGTTTATTTTTCTCAATTCAACTTCTTTTAGCAACAGCAATGAAGCATACTGTGAGTTGATGTTTTGTATCGCTTGAGATAATTCGGTTAGAATTTCATTGAGCTGAATTTCTTTTGGAGCTATGCTAGCATAAGTATTGACCGCCAAAAACAAAAATAGCGTCGTGTAAAGGATTTGAGTTTTCATAATCCATGGTTTTGAATGGCGTATACAATTTAAAAAGGCGTTTATTTTGAATTTGAAATAACTTCGAGTTGCAAGCTATTCCAATCTTCGATTTTGTTGAGTAAATCTTGCAATTCACATTGATTTTCTGCGGTAACTTTTTGTCCGTTGACAGAGATAATTTGATCACCCAATTGGAATTTTGTTTGGTTTTTTTCTTTGACAACAACTTCTAATTTTTCTGCAACGACTTTGGCGTAATACATTACTTTTCTTTTAAAAGCACTTTCAGTAGGATTTTGATTACGTTTAACATAAACTTTGTTGTGGTAATAATCGATAAGCCAATCGAAGCATTTGATGAATTCGATGCCAATATTTTGTACTTTGATTGAGTTAGAAACATTCACTTTTGCTTGCAAATTTTCTCCTGCAAATACAATTGGCATTTTTTCGTAAATTATTTCCTTACCATTTGTATATGAAGAAATCGTTTGGAAAAGTGATCCTTCAAGTTCTATTTTATTTTCGTTTTTGAAATTCAATTTGTCGTTGTAAGGCATGATAATATTTCCAGTATATCCAGTATCTAGTTTGAATTGATATTCTATGCCTTCAATAGTTAGAAACACAAAAGTTTGACTTGATTTACATTTTGACTTCAATAATTGATAATGAATATCTAATAACTGTTCTTGAAGTTGTTGTTTATTAATATTGCAAACTTTGTTGTTGGTAAAGTCTAGTTGCAGTATAGATTGATTTTCAAAAAAAACATCCATTCCTAATATTCCCGAATAGCTAGTTTTAAATTGGCTACATTTTGATAGTGGCATCTTGATGAATGATAAAACTTTTGTGTCACTTTCAAAAAGAGAAGAATTAAATTTTACTGTCAATAGTCGATTAACAATCTTTTTTTTATCTGCACCTTTTGCCGACCCTAATGAACTTATTTTTTTATTACTGAAATTAGGCACCGCAGTTGAATCAAGTAAAACAGATCTTGTTGCTCCTGTGTCAAATAGAAAGTCTGAGGAAAGTCCATCTATTTTCACATTCAGTAATGCCGCTTTACTATTAAGAATTACAGTTTCACAATCGAATTTAGTAGTTACCTTTTCATTTGCTAATTGCTTAATTCCTTCACATGAAAAAAGGGACAAAATATAAAACAAACAAACTATTTTCTTCATGATTTTTATTAAGTATTAAATGAAAGTTAAAGAGACTACTTTTAAAAAGTAGTCTCTTTATTATTATTAAATATTATGGGAGATGATTAATAATTACTTCGATAATTTCTTTAATTGCTTGCAAAATACATTTAAAACACCATCTGTTTTGTTGGCTGGTTCCTGAATCAGATATCAATGATTTTGAAACGGTTAATAAAACACTATTGTCTTGTTTCAATATTTCAGAATCTAGAGTACCCGCTGAAAGATAACTAAATACTTTTTGCATCAATAGTACTTCGTCCTTAGTAGGAGTATAAGGTCCGTTTTGTTTAATCCATTCTGAAGATGTCATTCCTTTCGAATACGTTTGATTTGCTGTATGCACCAAAGTAATCATCTGCGCATCGATAACGCTTTTTAAATCTGTTGAAATTTTTGTTTGCGCATTTCCCGCAAACCCAAACATAACTGTGGCGATTAAACCTAAAAATAATTTTTTCATGGCTAATAAATTAAAAAGTTAAAAATAAATTGAATTGTACAAATTTTCTCGAGTCATTTGATGTCGTAAAGCTACTTCAAGAAAAAAAAATGGAGTTGTAGTTTTTCTGTACTTTATGTTAAATATTTTAATTTACTTTTGTTCATATTCTACCTATTCTATATGAGGACTCTTGTTTTTGGCGACATTCACGGCGGTTTGCGAGCATTGCATCAAGTATTTGAACGCGCCAATATTACAACTAAGGACCGTTTAATTTTCCTTGGCGATTATGTAGATGGCTGGAGTCAATCACCACAAGTACTTGATTTTTTAATCCATTTACAAACCACTCATTCTTGTGTTTTTCTTAGAGGAAATCATGATGAACTTCTATTAGATTGGTTATATGAAAGCAAAGACAATCTCATGTGGTATCAACATGGTGGAGAATCTACTGTTTCGGCTTATGCAAATGTCAATTCAGCAACCAAAGAAAAGCATGTTGACTTTTTAAAATCTTTAGAAAATTATTATTTAGACGATCAAAATAGGCTGTTTATTCACGCTGGATTTACCAATATGAATGGCGTTACTTTTGAACATTTTCCAAAACTTTTTTATTGGGAAAGAACTTTATGGGAAATGGCTTTGTCATTAGATAAAACCCTAAGTATAGCATCTCCATTATACCCAAGAAGATTGAAGCTTTATAATGAAATCTATATTGGTCACACGCCTGTCACTCAGATTGGGGAAACGATTCCTGTTCAAATGGCTACCATTTGGAATATAGATACTGGTGCAGCCTTTAAAGGACCACTTACCGCCTTAGATATAGATACTAAAGAATATTGGCAAAGTGAACCATTACCTGACTTATACCCAAATGAAAAGGGAAGAAATTAATAATAACTTATTATATTTGCGGAAAATAAATTAAAAATAAAATGAAAAAAATTATTAGCTTATTATTATTATTGTGTTCCTTTTCATTGCTTCAAGGTCAAGCCTATAAAGGAAAAGGAGATATTAAAGTTCAAGTTGGAGGGAATTTTCAAAAAGGTGGTTCTGGAATTCATGCTTCTACCGATTTTGGTCTTGGTCAAAACATGTCCTATGGACTTGCGGCTTCCTACTTATTAAATGCTACTGAAGGAAACGCTAGCGATGTGAAATTTGGAGATAGGATTGATTTAAAAGCTCGTTTTAACGCAAATATTGGTGATGTTATTGGGTTAGATAAAAAAATGGATTTTTATCCAGGGTTAGATCTTGGTTTAAAAAACTTTGGCGCTCATCTCGGTTTTCGTTATTTCTTTACCGATGGATTTGGTGTCTATACAGAAACCGGATTACCATTAGCAAAATATGATTCCAATGCTATTGATTATAACAATCAATTCTATTTTAATATTGGAGCGAGTTTTAACTTGTAATTTCAATTTATTAGTATAAAAAAAGCGACTTAAATAAGTCGCTTTTTTTATACTAATAATTCTAGATAATTATAAATCAAATTTGATTCCTTGAGCTAAAGGCAAACTAGTTGTATAATTAATCGTATTGGTTTGTCTTCTCATATAGATTTTCCAGGCATCTGAACCTGATTCACGACCGCCTCCTGTTTCTTTTTCTCCACCAAAAGCACCACCGATCTCTGCTCCAGAAGTTCCTATATTGACGTTGGCAATTCCACAATCAGAACCGGAAACAGAAAGGAATCTTTCAGCCTCACGAAGATTATTGGTCATAATGGCTGAAGACAATCCTTGTGCTACACCATTTTGTACATCGATTGCGTTTTCAACATCTCCTGAATATTTTAATAAATACAATACCGGTGCAAACGTTTCATGTTGTACGATTTCGAAGGAATTTTTCGCTTCAGCAATGGCTGGTTTTACGTAACATCCACTTTCGAAACCTTCGCCAGAAAGTACGCCACCTTCTACTAATATTTTTCCGCCTTCTGCAACTACTTTCGTTAATGCTTTATTATACATTTCAACCGCATGTGTATCGATTAGTGGTCCAACATGATTGTTTTGATCTAATGGATTTCCGATACGCAATTGTTTGTAAGCACCAACAATAGCATCTTTTACTTTGTCGTAGATGCTTTCGTGAATAATTAATCGACGAGTTGAGGTGCAACGTTGTCCTGCGGTTCCAACTGCTCCAAATACAGCTCCGATTACTGTCATTTTTATATCGGCATCGGGAGTTACAATGATGGCATTGTTTCCGCCTAATTCTAATAATGATTTTCCTAAACGGCCGGCAACGGTTTGTGCTACTATTTTCCCCATACGCGTTGAACCTGTAGCTGAAACTAAAGGAACGCGTTTGTCTGCGGTCATTAATTCTCCAATTTTAAAATCGCCGTTGATGAGGCAAGAAATTCCTTCTGGAAGGTTATTCTCTTTGATTACTTCGGCTATAATATTTTGACACGCTATTCCGCAAAGAGGTGTTTTTTCGGAAGGTTTCCAAACACAAACATCACCACAAATCCAAGCTAGTGCTGTGTTCCATGCCCAAACAGCAACTGGAAAATTGAAAGCAGATATGATTCCAACCACTCCCATTGGGTGGTATTGTTCATACATTCTGTGTCCAGGTCTTTCAGAATGCATGGTTAAACCGTGTAATTGTCGTGAAAGTCCCACTGCAAAATCACAAATGTCAATCATTTCTTGGACTTCCCCATAACCTTCTTGCAAAGATTTACCCATTTCGTAGGAAACCAATTTACCCAGAGCTTCTTTATTTTGACGTAATTTCTCTCCGAATTGACGAACAATTTCACCACGTTGAGGCGCTGGCATTAAACGAAATGTTTTGAATGCTTCGGTTGCCGTTTGCATTACTTCTTCGTAATCTGCGGCTGTAGAGGTTTTTACTTTGGCTATTAATTGTCCATCGACTGGTGAAAAAGATTCTAATAGTTCGCCGTTAGAGAAGTTATTTTGTCCGGTTGATGTTCCTTCGTTGATGGCTTTTACGCCTAATTGAGCTAAAGCTTCTTTCATGCCGAATTGTTCTGCTATTGTAGTCATTTATAATGTATTTTGTGAATTATATTGTTTGCGTGGGCAAAAGTAATTATTAATTCATAAATAATAATTAATAATTACTAATTACTTGGAGGTTGAATGCCATAGCCCCGATAGACGCGGAAATCCTTTTGTGCCTATGTTGACTCCTTTAGTTCACTATAAATAGGTGGCACAAAAGATTGCAGCAAATAGCGGGATTAAGCTTCTAAAAAAATTAAGAAGTGTAGCGAGAATCCGTTTCCATAATTGTGTTGCATTTTTTACACGTTCTTAATGCTAATGAATTGTAAAAATGCTGATAGTGAGGAAGAAAGTCTTGTTCGATATCGTGCAATTCGAAATAGACTTCGTGGAGTTTGTGATTGCAATTTTCACAATGCCAAAGTAAGCCGTCTTGGAATCCTTTCCCTGCTCGTTTTCTTTCGATAACCAATCCGATAGAGTTTTCGGAACGTATGGGTGA
>CANHMG010000041.1 GCA_947461795.1 Flavobacteriaceae bacterium
ATTGTGCAACTGCAAATAGTGTTCTCGTGAAGAGGATTTCCACAAACGAAGTCCAAAGAAAATCATGATAATAAAACCAACATAAAAGTAGATATCCATATAACCTACATCAAAAACAGTAATCAAAAAATAGACGGGAATGGTTGTCAAAATCAGTAATGCAGTAATGCTCATTTTTGAGGTATTTTCTCCAAAAGCAATTGGAATGGTTTCATATCCATTGGCTAAATCACCTTTGATGTTTTCTAAATCTTTAATCATCTCCCGCACGAATAACAAGATAAATAAGAAAGTAGCATGTGTAAATATGACTGCCAGATCGTTGCTATGGCTTTCAATTTCATGCAACGGCAGTCTAAAATAGTAATACAATAGTATTCCGAAAAAAGGAAAAATAGCTAGAAATGCAGCAATGATATTTCCAAACAAAGCATATTTTTTTCGTTTATGCGAATACAACCAAATCATAAAAATATAAACGGCAAAGAAAAGACTGGCGCGCCATGAAACCAATAAAGCAAAGAGCACGGCTATAAAATTAAGTACAAAATAAACTTGCAACTTTGTTTTTTGACTGACCAATCGGTCGAGCATCGATTTGTTGGGTCTGTTGATTAAATCTTTCTTGCTATCGTAGAAACTGTTAATGATATAACCAGACGCAATGGTAATTGACGAAGCAAAAACGACAATAAATAAGCGATAGTCTAAGAGAATGGAAAGAGCGCTTTTGTCCGGTGCCAAAATAAAAATTGCGGACAGATATTGTGCTAAAAGAATAATGGGAATATTATAACCGCGAACCACAGAAAACAAACTGACGATTTTCATAACGCGCAATTTGTTTTTTCTACTTAACATCTAAAAATTTTAAAGTAGTAATGGATTTAGAATTGATAAACGACTTCTAACTTGTAGTCTTTTAAAGAAATTTTGGCTTTGTCAAGATCTTCGGTAAATCCAAGAATATAACCGCCGCCGCCAGAACCACATAATTTCAAATAGTAGTCGTTGGTGTCGATTCCTTTTTGCCAAATCCCATGAAATTGCTCTGGAATCATCGGTTTAAAGTTGCTTAAAACAACCTTTGATAATTTTTTGGTATTAGCAAACAGTGATTTCATATCGCCGCCCAAGAAATTTTCTACACAAGCGTCGGTATGTTTGATAAACTGTGTTTTTAACATCGTACGAAATCCTTGGTCTTTCAAGTTTTCCATAAATATATTAACCATCGGAGCTGTTTCTCCAACGATACCTGAATCTAACAAAAACACAGCGCCTTTTCCAGTCAAGCTTTGAGTTGGAATGCCAGTTGCCTCGATGTTGTCTTGCGAATTAATCAGTATAGGAATGCTTAAATAGCTATTCAATGGATCTAAACCAGAACTTTTCCCGTGGAAAAATGATTCCATTTGTCCGAAAATAGTTTTGAGTTGAAGTAGTTTTTCACGCGTTAAATTCTCTAAAACGGTGATTTTATTTTGTGCGTATTTATCGTAAATCGCAGCTACCAAAGCGCCACTACTTCCAACGCCATAACCTTGTGGAATACTTGAATCGAAATACATTCCAGCAGACACATCTTTATTTAGTGTTTCTAAATCGAAAGTTACTAGGTCAGGTTGCTCGTTTTGTAATTTCTCTAAATAAGAAACAAAACGCCCCAAATTTTGGTTCGACTTTATAGCTTCATCGGATGAATTTCCATCTGACTTTAAAGCGCCATTGTAAAAGTTGTAAGGAATCGATAAACCTTTAGAATCTTTGATGATTCCATATTCTCCGAAGAGTAGAATTTTTGAGTAAAAAAGAGGTCCTTTCATATTCTTTAATTGATAATTGATAATTAACAATTGATAATTAATTTTTATTCTTGGTTGTGTTTATGATACTTGTCAGCAACTTTAATTGTTGAGTAATTTGATCTTTGATATTCTGAAATTGAGAAACCGTCAAATATTCTGATTGATACAATAAATCTAACCAATATTCTGTTTCGTTGGCCTCTTTTAATGCAATTGACAATTTATGAATAAAATCAGCTTTGCTTTCTGCATGCTCAGCTTCTCTGACATTTGCACCAATTGAAGTTCCTGAACGCAACATTTGTTTTGACAAAACAAATTCTCTCTTTTCGAAACTCAAATATTTATAAACAGATATAATTTCCAAGGCAAAAGAAAATGACTTCTCCTTGATGGCATTACTTTTCATAATAAATTTTAAATGGCGTATACTAACAAACTCGAACGAGAAGTTTTACAATTATCAATTATCAATTATCAATTATCAATTATCAATTATCAATTGACTTCCCTGTCCAATTGCGTCACAAATATACTGACCATTTTGGCAATAGCCAACTAATTCGTTCTTAATAAATTGTAAAACTTTCACACTATCGTTTTCGGGATACAAAACATGCACGTTCGCTCCAGCATCTAACGTAAAACAAACCGAAATATTAGAGTTTCTTCTAAATTCCCAAATCCGATTGATAATTTCCAACGTGTTGGGCTTCATCAAAATAAAATAGGGCATCGAGGTCATCATCATTGCATGCAAAGTCAAGGCTTCGCTTTCCACAATTTGAACAAAAGCGTTTAAATCTCCTGTTTCCAATACGGTTTTTAGTCGAGACAGATTATCGTGCGCTTGTTGAAATCGTTGTTGTGCATACGGATGATTGTGCATCAAATCATGACCTACTGTGCTTGAGACTTGTTTTTCACCTTTATCCACTAACAAAATGGTGTCTTGATAATTCTTGAAATTCGAATGAACAGCAACGGGAAATTCAACGCCAAACAAATCTGAACTTCCTTCAACGGCTGCGTGATTTCCCCAAACAACTACTTCGCCTTTGATACTTCTGCAAGCACTTCCAGACCCAAGCCTTGCCAAGAAGGATGCTTTTTGGTAAAAATAGTCCTCAGTGATTTCAGGATGGAGTGCTTTCTCTAAGCTCATAATATTCATTGCCAATGCCGCCATTCCCGATGCAGAAGAAGCAATTCCAGAACTGTGTGGAAAAGTATTTCGGGTATCAATACTGAAGTGAAAGTGTTTTAAATAAGGGCAATAGCGTTCAATTCGTTCAAAGAACTTTTGAATTTTAGGTTTAAAATCTTCTTTCGGTTGCCCTTCAAACAACAAATCAAAAGAAAAATTTTCGGTATTTTCTTTTTTTGTAAACGTCAATTGAGTAATGGTCTTGCAGGTATTCAATGTAAAACTCACCGACGGATTGGCTGGAATTTGATGCTCTTTTTTCCCCCAATATTTGACTAAAGCAATATTGCTCGGTGCACTCCAAGTAAAGCTTCCATTTTCGATAGTGCTTCCAAATGATTTTGAAATAAAATCGGTTTCAGTTTTCATAAAAATCAATTTCGACAAAGATACTTTTTTTGAGGTATTGCTCAATACCTGGTTTCATTATTCAATCAAATTAATGATTTAGTAAACAAACAAATGGCGTTATCTAATTCTAGATTTGTAACTTTAGTAAAAATTAAACGTGATGGAATTAAATTGGATTACAATTGGCGCTCTGCTCGTATTGGTAATTGTAGTAGTTTTTTTTCTAATGAAAAGAAACTGGAAAGACGAAAAAGATTACGAAAATTTCTTAAACGACAATGACCTGCCGATCGAGAAAGAAGAAGACGAAGCGAATAATTATTAGTTAGAAATGGTCGTGTCTTATTTAAATGCCTGCAATAAGACTCAATTCAACTTTTTAAATTCCTTACATTTGAAAAAAAATGTGATGAATAAATACGTAAAAATTCTGCTCTTTGTTGTGACTTGTATTGCTGTTGGGTATTTATCGGGTATGGCAACACAATCTTCGGTGACCACTTGGTTTCCAACTTTGATAAAACCGAGTTTTAATCCACCGAGTTGGGTGTTTGCGCCCGTTTGGAGTATGTTGTATATCATGATGGGAATAGCCGCTGGATTGGTGTGGAACCGCATTGATTACGAAAGAGAAGTAGTTCGAAAAGCTTTATTGTTCTTTGTTATTCAATTAATATTGAATGCTTTGTGGTCGATCTTATTTTTTGGAATGAAGAACCCGTTTTTGGCATTTATCGAAATCATTTTGCTTTGGTTGATGATTTATGAAACCTATGTGAAGTTTGGCAAAATCGATAAGATTGCAGGTTATTTATTCATCCCTTACCTACTTTGGGTAAGTTTTGCCGCTGTTTTAAATGGAAGTATTTGGTGGTTGAATCGGTAAGTTTATGATGTAATTGCATTTGCTACAATAAAACCACTCGTCCAAGCATTCTGAAAGTTAAAGCCTCCGGTAATCGCATCAATATTGACGATTTCTCCAGCGAAATAAAGGTTCTCATGTAGTTTACTTTCCATCGTTTTGAAATTAATTTCTTTCAAATCGATGCCGCCAGCGGTAACGAATTCTTCTTTAAAGGTGCTTTTTCCATTCACTTGAAAGCTGCCATGGGTGAGCTGTGCCACTAGATATTGCAATTGTATTTTGGACAAATCGGCCCATTTGGTTTCGCTTTCAATTCCAGAGGCCAATACCAAACTTTCCCACAAGCGATTCGGAAAATCAAAAGGCGATTTTTTTGATACGGCTTTCTTTGCATGCTCGATTTTTAATTCTTTGAGCAACTTTTCCGCATCATCCGTTTCAACATCATTCAGCCAATTCACATAAATGGTAAACTGATAATTCTTGTCATGCAAGATTCTGGCGCCCCAAGCAGACAATTTCAAAATACCAGGCCCGCTCATGCCCCAATGTGTAATTAATAAAGGTCCAGTTGCAGACAGCTTCGTGTCTTTTACTTTTACCGTTGCCAACGAAGAAACGCCCATCAAATCATTAATCCGCGGATCTTTGATGTTGAAAGTAAAGAGTGATGGCACTGGACTCACAATCGCATGTCCAAAAGTTTGCAAGAGTTCCCACATTTTAGGATTGCTTCCGGTTGCGAGAATTAATTTTTCTGTAAGGTATTGTTCGCTTGGTGTTTCAATTTGCCAACAATTTTCTTTTTTATAAATCGATTGTACGCTTTGTCCAGTCAAGACCGAAATGCCTAATTTTTGAGTGGTGTTCAAAAAACAATCAATAATGGTTTGTGATGAATTAGACACGGGAAACATTCGTCCATCGTCTTCTATTTTGAGTTCAATACCATGTTTCTCGAACCATTCGATCGTATCGCCGGAGCAAAATTGATGAAACGGACCGCGCAATTCTTTTTCCCCACGAGGATAAAATTTGACCAATTCGTTGGGTTCAAAACAGGCATGGGTGACATTGCATCTTCCACCGCCAGAAATGCGAACTTTTTCTAAAACGTTTTTGCCGCGCTCAAGAATGGCTACTTTGAGTTTTGGATTTTTTTCAACGATATTAATCGCGGTAAAAAATCCGGCAGCGCCTCCACCTACAATAATGATGTCGAAATCTTGGTTCATATTCTATCGGGGAAATCGCTGATGATTCCGTTTACTTTCAATGATTTTATTTTGTGAATATCTTCTTGTTCGTTAACCGTCCATGGGAAAACCTGAAATCCTTTTTCTTGAATCAAAGCGGAACATTCTTGTGTCAGCAAATGAAAATAAGGATGGATGCTTTTGGCCTGAATAAAATCAGCAAAACCAATCGCCAAGGTTAAATCTGTTTCTGTCAAAACGCCAATGGCGATATTCGGATTCAAAGAACGGATTTCTTGCAATGCATTCCAATCAAAACTAGAAACAATGAAGTGATTATAGTTCCAATTTTTTTCAGACACATAGTATGCAATTAAGTCCGCTACAGGTTTTGCTGTGTTTTTCCCTTTGAGTTCGATGTTAAGGAAAATTTTTTTGTCAATGAAATCTAGTGCTTCTTGCAACGTTGGAATTTCATAGAGATTGTTAATTCGCAACGCTTTCAATTCCTCTAAAGTAAATGTATTAACTAATCCTGTTCCCGAAGTGGTTCGGTCTAAAGTGTCGTCGTGAAGGCAAATTAGTTGGTAATCGGAAGTCAAATGTACATCGAATTCAATGCCGTCAACTCCTAAATCGATTGCTTTTTGAAATGAAATCAAGGAGTTTTCAGGAGCATAGCCTTTGGCGCCGCGATGTCCGATTTTTAGTATATTCATAATTCAAATTTGAAAATACAAAGGAAGTCAATCTTAAAATAACTTTGCGCCTTTGTGCCTTTGCGAGAGTAATAAATTGTCTCGCAAAGGCACAAAGAGAATAATTATAATTTTTCGATTAAGACGATATCGAAATCGGAATCAATAGTCACTTTTCCTTTTGAAACTATTGCCGTTTTTCCCGAATAAGTATCTTTTACTTTACTTCCGTTTTTGAAAATAGTTCCCACTGGAATTTCTTTTTTTCCTTTGTTTAATTCCAATCCGATAACAACTTGGTCAGTGTACTTTCCTTTCGAATAGGTTCTTGAAAAGACATACGGTTTGTTGGAGATTTCACGGTGAATTCCCGCACCAACAGCCGGATGGTTTTTTCTAAACTGTCCTAACTTTTGCCAATGAAGAAGCGTTTTTTGGGTTTCAGGATTCGAATTGACATCGTTCCAATTCATAAAAGAACGCAATGTTGCATCACCTTCAGTGCCTGGAACTACTAAAGATCTGCCAGTTTCGTCTCCATAATATATTTGAGAAATTCCTGGCGTTAACAGCAATTTAGTGCCACTTTCAATGCTTTTGGTTCGAGTAGCGTCAAAGGGTTGACCGTCATCGTGAGAAGAAATATAATTCAATACACTAAATCCCTTTAACTCTTTGTTGAGCTTATTGGAGTACATCGAAAACAATTCTTCGTAACTTTTTTGAGCGGCATTCCACTTGAATTCGAAGTTGATGAGGTTATTAAATCCGTGCGTAAAATAATTTACTTTTCGATCACCAAAATCGAAGTCTTGACCGTTACTGATGCTGTAATTATACACTTCACCAATCGTATAAAACGGACTGTTATCGAGGACTTTTATAGGATTGTTCTTTTTCCAAGTGGCAAAAGCATAATCGCATTGTGTTTTGAAATCGGTCCATACACTTTCATCCACATGCTTCACCGTATCGCCGCGATAACCGTCAATTCCGAATTCGAGAATATAATCTGTCAACCATTTGATGATGTAGTATTTTGGAGCGCGGGGATAACCGGTTCTTTTGAAGAAGGAATCTAGTGACGCAACTTCTTTTTCATATCGACCTTCTTTTTTCCATTTTTCGATAAGTAAGGTAGGAAGAGTGACATTTTCGTTGCTTTCTGTCAGTACATCAGGAAGGTTTTTTACTAACGTACAAGCAGTTGTGTTTTGATAATTTTTGTAATCGCATTGCGGCCCAGTTCGAACCCAATCGTTAGGCCAAACGGTATCAACATCCGTTACTGGTCCGGTATGATTGACAACACCATCCAAGACAATTCGGATTCCTTTCGCGTGTGCTTTTGCCACTAATTCCGCTAAATCTTTTTTGGTTCCGAAGTTCGGGTCGATGGCGGTCCAATCTCTAGCCCAATACCCATGAAAACCATAAGTTAAGCCAGTTCCTTCATCAACACCATCGTGAATTTGTTCTACAATGGGCGTGAACCAAATTGCATTAACGCCCAATTTATCGAAATAACCTTCGTCAATTTTTTGAATAATTCCTTTGATGTTTCCACCTTCGAAGCCTCTAAGCATTCCCGTAGTTCGCGTCCGATTAAAAAACACTTCTTTGTTGGCATTTCCGTTTAGAAAACGATCGGTCATCATAAAATACAAATTGGCTCCTTCCCAAATAAAGGGTGCTTTCTGCTGCATTTGCTTTTTTGCTTTTTGCTTTTTCTGGGTTTGAGCAATACTTACGGTGGAATTCAATAGCAGTGGAATTAAAAATAGTAAAGCAATTTTTTTCATTTTTTAGTACTGTATTTTAATGTCTTTGGAGGTTCCTTTATCCCAAGAAACGTTGATTTCAATAGTATTGTTGTTGATGCTTTTATAGGAAGCAGTTTTCCCGTTTATGAGAACGCTACTCACTTTTGCATCTAAATGATGCAATTGCAAGTTTACATTTTTCGACGCCGATTGGAAAATTTTCCCAGTTTCTGATGTCAAAATGATGTCGAGTTCTTGCGCTGTATTGGTCGCTTTAAAATTTAAAATTTCATAATCGCCTTTTTCATACGCTTGCACTGTCGAACCATTGTCGTTGTAGAGTTTTCCGTAACTGGTCGGAGTTTTATCATCTGCATAATAGTGCAAATCAAAATTCGACAACGAATAACTTGTGGTGTTCTGAATCGTTTTGATCATCGGAATAAAAGCACCGCCACGCACAAAGACAGGAATATGGTCTTCGGTCACCGGAACCGATTTTGTAGTTCCAGCCTCGTATTTTTGATCGGTGTAGAAATCAAACCAATTGTTGTTTTTAGGAAAGTAAACCGATGTTGAAGTCACGTTCGACCTCATTATTGGAGCGACCAAGAAGTCATTTCCCCATAAATAATTATCACAAACGGTTCCCAAAGAAGTATTGTTAGGCTCTTCAAAAAACAGCGGACGCATCAGTGGTGTTCCTTTTTGATTGTTGTCGAAGGCTAAGGTGTAATTGTAAGGCATCATTTGGTAACGCAATTCAACTTGCTTTTTGGCTTTGGCTTTTGTCACAATGTCTTTATAAACAGGTTCAGAGGCGACTTCTTCTTGAGCATGAGGACGGAATATTGGTTGAAAAACACCATACTGCAACCAACGAATGTAAAGTTCATTGTCAAAATAATCGCCAGCAAATCCACCCAAATCCGAGTGCATATAGCCCATGCCTTGCATTCCCATTTGAAGTGCAATTTCAGGTTGTGATTGCAATCCACCCCAACTTCTGTTGACATCACCACTCCATGGCATCATGCCGAAACGTTGCGATCCTGAATAGCCGGAGCGCATCAAGATAAATGGTCGTTGGTTTGGAAAATCTTTTTGATAGCCTTCTGCAATTAGTTTAGCCCAATTGTGCCCGTAAATATTATGTACATCATCTGCTTTTCCTTTGGCGGTTATTGCTTTTGATGGAAAAACTTCAGGCTCGCCCAAATCGCCCCAAAGGCCGCCGGCTCCTTGATTGATTAGTTTTTTGTAGATATCCCAAAACCAAGTAGAGCCTTCGGGTTTGAAGATGTCAATCAATCCGGTATTTCCGAAATAAAAATCATATTTAAACGGCATTCCATCTTTCCCAACGGCTAGCACTTTTTTATCAACTGCTTCTTGCCATTTGCTGGAAGTGGTTAATACAAATGGCTCGGTAATCAGAACCGTTTTTACGCCTTTTACGTTTAAATCCGCCATCATTTTGGTTGGATTTGGGAAATTGTCTTTGTCCCAATCCAAATTTCCCATCGTGCCTTTTATGGTTTTTCCGAACCAATATAAATCGAGGATAATCGCGTCGACAGGGATTTTGTCTTCTTCAAATTTTCGGATGGTTTTCTCTACTTCTTCTTGGGTATGATATCCAAATCGACTGGAAAAATTTCCCAACGCCCATCGTGGAGGCAACGGTTGTTTGCCAGTCAAATCGGTGTAGCTTGAAATTAATTCCGTCCAAGAATCGGCTGCAATCACTTGATAGGTTTTTCGACCAGAGATCGATTCGTAGGCTAATGTATTGTCTTTTTTGCTGTCTAAATCGAGGTAACCGATAGGCTTATTGTCGAAATGAACCGCATAAATTTTGGACGATAAAACGAGTGGAATACAAAAATTCATCAACTCTGCTTTGGTTTCATAACCATAGTGCGCACGGTTGTACAATTGTAAGCGATTACCACGACGATTCATTCCGAGTGCACGTGCGCCACCTCCGTATAAAAGTTCAGAGTTGTCTAAATTAAAGTCGATGACGTCGGTGCTGTCTTTTTTGAAATACCCATTTTTCTCAGAAAGCAATTCTTTGGATTTGTAGGTGTAAGAGATTTTGAAAGGTGATTTTTGAATGCAAACTGCAATTCCATAGGTGGCAAATTGAATCGTGTTTTTCTCCGATTTTACTTTTGCAATTCCTGATTTTGGATTAAGAACAACCGCATGTGAATTGGCATCAAAGGTTTCTCCTTTGGGAATAAAAGAGGTTTCGATGATTTTGTCGGAGTACGATTTGAAAATGTACTTGCCGTCAGACGTTGTGATTTCTAGTGTGTTGTTGACTTTTTTGAAGTTTTCAAATTTTCTGTGTGCATTTTGAGCAATGGCATAAGAAGAGAGGAGCAGGAATAGGAGTATTTTTTTCATAGGATTATTGTAGTTCGATAATCAAAGACGATTTTGCTTCGATGGTAATTTCATTTTTTAGATCGATGGTTTTTCCAGTTAACACTTCCTTACCAGCAGTATAATTTTGAATGCTTTCTTGAAATCTATTGTTCTTAATTGTTTGTGTTTTGGAACTGTTGTTTAGCACCACCATAACCGACTTAGTGTCTGTATATCTAAAATAAACGTAGACATTGTTTTCAGGAACATAATGTTTCATTTTACCAAAATGAACCGCGTCGTTGGTTTTTCTCCACTGCAATAATTTGGAAGTAAAATCGAAAAATTGTTTTTGTTCTGCAGTTCTGCCAGCGTTTGTGAAGGCGTTGTTTGAATCTCCGTTCCAACCTCCAGGGAAATCTTGTCGGATGGCCGCGTCACCGCTTTTATCTTTATTGCCAGACATCCCGATTTCGGAACCATAATACAGCTGTGGAATACCGCGAACTGTAGCTATTAATGTCATTCCCAATTGGTATTTCTTGAAGTCGTTTTTATAAATCTCATTAAAACGCATCGTATCATGATTTTCCAGAAAAGTCATAATGCTATTCGGATTCGGGTATAAAAAGTCGTTGGTGAAATTGTCATAGACTTTGATCAGCCCTTTGTCCCAAGATGATTCGTCGTCATTAAAAACATTTCCAACGGCGTCGTGTAGTGTAAAATCCATAACACTTGGTAAATTGGAATTATAGCTTTGAATAGCGCCAATTTTACTGTCTTTTTGCCAATAAGCCATTTGTGCTTGGTCGTGCATCCAAACTTCTCCGACGATATTAAAATACGGATATTCATTCAAAATAGAGCGGCACCATTTTGAGATTCCAACTTTATCATTGTATGAAAAAGTATCCACTCGGAAACCATCTAAATCAGCGTATTCAATCCACCAAATGGCGTTTTGAATGAGGTAATTGAGCAAAAGTGGATTCGATTGATTGAGATCAGGCATCGATTTTACGAACCATCCGTCCATGCAACGTTCTGCATCGACAGCAGCTGCATTAATGTCGAACTGCGTTGTCATTCTATAATTCGATTGCGTAAAAGTCGGAAATTGATGCACCCAATCATGAGTCGGTAAATCCTTGATCATCCAGTGACGCCAGCCCCAATGATTGGTGACATAATCCATAATGTTTTTCATGCCACGTTGGTGCAATTCGTTACTCAATCGTAAGTAATCTTCATTGGTTCCGTAACGCGCGTCTATTTTATACACATCCGATTGTCCGTAACCATGGTACGAATAGGTTTCGTCATTGTCTTCACAAAGTGGCGTTGCCCAAACCGATGTGGCGCCTAGTTCTTTGATATAATCTAGATTTTTGATGATGCCTTCAATATCGCCGCCGTGTCTGCCTCCAGGAATGGTACGGTTTCCTTTTTCAGACACCGAATTATCGCTGTCGTTTTTAGGATTTCCGTTGGCAAAACGATCCGGCATGAGCAGATAAATTACATCGGAAGCGTCATAACCTTTGCGCAAAGCTGAATTTTTCTTTCGGTCCTTTAGGCTATATTTTTGTGTGAAACTTTTATTATTTTTTTTAAAAGTAAAAGTAAGCTCTTGCGGTAGGCTATTCTCTGTGTCGATGGTAACAAAAAGATAGTTCGGGTTTTCTGTTTTTTGAATATTCTTGATTGCAATGCCATTAGATACTTCAACAGAATTCTGAGCTATGTTCTTTCCATAAAACATAATTTGAAGGTCAGGATTGTGCATATCAGCATACCAAAAAGGCGGCTCCATTTTTTCAACTTGAGCGAAGAGAGGAGCAGAAAGTAAACTGAGGAAAAGGATCCATTTTTTCATAGTCAAAAAATAAAAACCCTGAAAGCGAATAAGCTATCAGGGTTGATTTTATATTAAACAGTAACCAAATTGTTAGGTTCTACCAAAACCTCTTTACCGTTTACATTTACTGTAATTTCAGTATTTCCCTCAAGAACAAAATTGGTTTCGTTTTGAGAAACGGCAACTTTTAGAATTTGATTTCTAAAATTGATTTTGAAAGAGTAGCCTTTCCATTCATTAGGAATTCTCGGTGTGAAATGAAGCGTGTCATTTTTCACTCGCATACCGCCAAAACCTTCAACAATGCTCATCCATGTCCCAGCCATCGATGTGATGTGACAACCTTCTTCCACTTCTTTGTTATAGTCATCTAAGTCTAAACGAGAAGTTCTGAGATAGAAAATATAAGCCATATCCATTTTATCTAACGTCGCTGCTTGAATAGAGTGAACACATGGGGAAAGTGAACTTTCATGTACCGTAAACGATTCGTAAAATTCAAAATTCCGAAGTAATTCTTCTTTAGAAAAATCATCTTCAAAGAAATAAAAACATTGCAAAACATCCGCTTGTTTGATGTAAGGAGAACGTAATATGCGATCCCATGACCATTTTTGATTAATAGGACGTTGGCTTTTATCCAAATCGGCCACACGAACTAATTCTTTGTCTAAGAAACCATCTTGTTGCAGATATACTTGGTGTTCTTCTGAATAAGGGAAATACATGTGATCGGCAACTTTTTTCCAACCTTGTAATTCGAAATCAGAAATTTTTGTTTTCTCTGTAATTCGTTTATGATCTGATGGATATTCAAGGGCAACTTTTCTAATTTGTTCTAAAGTATATTCTAAACACCATTTTGCAATATAATTGGTGTAGAAATTATTATTGACGTTATTTTCGTACTCATTTGGGCCTGTAACTCCCAAAATCATATATTGATTTTTGTGGGTTGAAAAATTAGCTCTTTGATGCCAGAAACGAGCAATTCCGATGAGTACTTCCAATCCTTTTTCAGGGATATAAGAATAGTCACCAGTGTATCTATGATAATTAAATATAGCAAAAGCAATAGCTCCATTACGGTGGATTTCTTCAAAAGTAATTTCCCATTCGTTATGACATTCTTCACCATTCATTGTCACCATTGGATAGAGTGCTGCACCATTTTTAAAACCCAATTTTTCAGCGTTTTCTATGGCTTTGTCTAAGTGATTGTAGCGATATGTGAGAAGGTTTCTTGCCACGTGCTGGTCTTTCGTTGCCATATAAAAAGGAATGCAATAGGCCTCAGTATCCCAATAAGTAGAACCACCATACTTTTCACCTGTGAACCCTTTTGGGCCAATATTTAATCGAGAATCTTTTCCTAAATAGGTTTGATTGAGTTGAAAAATATTAAATCGAATTCCTTGTTGTGCTTTTACATCACCTTCAATAGTAATGTCAGACATTTCCCAAATCTTTGCCCATGCATCAATTTGACCTATTAACAATTGATCATAACCTATAGTCAGAGCAGCCTGAATAGCTTTTTCAGCACCAACTTGAGTGTTTTCATGATTCATAGAAACGGCATAACCACCTATTTTTTGAATAGTAGAAGTGGTTTCTTTTGCTACTGCAACGGTATAATTAAATTGTATTTTTTCTTTAGTTACATCCACCTTTTCCGGAATGATGTTTAAATCTTCACCACTTAATAGAATAGAAGTATGCATAAAAGTGGTAGCAACAAAATTGGTCTTAAAGGTTCTTGAAGTTACAAAAGCCTGACTTTGGTCATGTTGAATATCTAAGGTTTCCCAAAATTTATCTTCCCAATTGGTGTCTTCATTCGTTATTCCTGCATCTAAATATGGTTTGTAGGTAATAACAGCAGCTTTGTTCAAAGGTGTAATTTCGTATTGTATCACACCAACTTCATCATTATTCAAAGAAAGAAAACGACGAACATTTACGGCTATTTGAGTGTCATTTCTTAGTGTTGCTTCAAAAGATCGATTGTACCAGCCCTCTTTCATATTCAATTCTCTTCGAAAATTAGATACTTTTGCACACGTATTTAAATCGAAATCTTCCCCATTGATTTCAATGTCAATTCCAATCCAATTGGGTGCATTAAGCACTTTGGCAAAATATTCAGGGTACCCATTTTTCCACCAACCTACGCGTGTTTTATCTGGATAATAAACGCCAGCAATATAACTGCCTTGAAAAGTTTCTCCGGTGTAATTTTCTTCAAAATTGGCACGTTGTCCCATAGCTCCGTTTCCTATACTGAAAAGGCTTTCGGACGATTTAACTCTTTCTGCATCAAATCCTTCTTCGATAATTGACCAATTATCTGGTTGAATATAATCTTGATTCATTTTTTTTAATTAATTGTTTTCAATTGAATTGACATGTAAAAACAGTTGAAACCATTTTTATTCATTTCTTATTTATTTAGTAATGCTTCGATGAAGCTAGTGTCCATATAAGTAAAATCTTTAAATATATATTTTGCTTCATGAAGCACTGTTTCTTCACCAATTCCAACGCTTATCATTTTAGCGGTATTGGCAGCTTGAATTCCTGCAACGGAGTCTTCAAAGACAATTGAATTTTCATTGGAAGTATTTAATAATCTTGCAGCTTGAAGAAAAACTTCAGGGTCAGGTTTAGCGTTTGTTACATCATTGCCGTCTACGATAGCATCAAAATAGCTAATAATTCCTGTTTTTTCTAAAATTGGCCTTGCGTTTTTACTGGCTGAACCTAAAGCAATTCCTTGATTGTTGTCTTTTAAAAACTGTAAAATTGGAACAACTCCAGGTAATATTTCATTAAAATTCATATTGACTAAATACGACAAATAGTCTTCATTTTTTTGAACAAGCCATTTGTTTTTATCCTCTTGTGAAGCTTGAATATTGCCCAATTCTAGGATGATGTCTAAAGAGCGTATGCGGCTTACACCTTTTAGTTTTTCGTTATGTTCGGGAGTGAATTCAATTCCTAATTCGCTTGCAATTTTTTGCCAAGCTGAAAAATGATATTTTGCGGTGTCTACGATAACGCCATCAAGATCAAATATGAATGCTTTTTTAGTCATTAATTACAATTTTTGAGTTATCATGAATCGTTAATGATATTACTCCAGCAATAATCATTGAAACACCGCCAATTAAAAGTGCATAAATAGGTTCGCTATTGAAAAAACTAGAAACTAAAAATCCTAAAATAGAGGCAGCCACTAATTGTGGGATTACTATAAAAAAGTTAAAAACGCCCATATAATACCCCATTTTATTTGATGGTAAAGCTCCTGATAGCATAGCGTAAGGGATAGACAAAATACTAGCCCAAGCAATTCCAACGCCAATCATTGGAAGCCATTCCATAGTAAATGCAGTTGGTTCTTTAATAAAATAAATAGAAATCAAACCCAATCCGCCGAAGGTTAAGGCGATAAAATGGGTGAATTTTCTACTTGTAAATTTAGCCAATAAAGGCAATAAAAAGGCAGCAATAGCAGCAATCAGATTGTAGTTCGCGAACATTTCACCTACTTGATTTGCACCAGTATTGTATGCTTCTGAAGTAGTATCTGTTGTGCCGTAAATATGTTGAGTTACTGCAAGAGTAGTATAAATCCACATGGAGAATAATGCAAACCAAGAAAAGAATTGAACCCAAGCCAATTGCTTCATGATTTTTGGCATAAATTGAAAATCATTCATTATGGTAACGAAACCATTTTCTGTTTTATTTGCTTTTTGAAATAAACCGGAAACTATCATCGCTAAACCTCCAAGACCAATTAAACCTAGAGACAAAACGTATAGATCTTTTTTCAAGTCATAATAGTTTATGGCTAAAGCGAAAATAATTCCAATGCTGAAAAATAGTATCCCTTTAGTTAAGTGAGATTTCCCATTGTTTTGATACCATTCTTGAGAATGACTTTCTTTTTGATACGTTACTTTTTTATGATTATCATAGGCTTCTAATTCTTCAGGGGAATATTCTTTTGAAGTGATAACCGTCCACAAAACAGTAATCATAAATGCAATTCCACCAATATAAAATGAATATTTTACAGAATCTGGAATAATGCCAAGAGGAGCTGTGTTTTCAACGCCAAGATGCGTTAAGATTAGAGGAAGTTTTGAAGCTACATAAGCGCCAATTCCAATAAAAAAACTTTGCATAGCAAAACCCATGGTTCTTTGATTTTCTGGAAGATTGTCTCCTACAAAAGCTCTAAAAGGTTCCATAGAAACATTGATGGAAGCATCCATAATCCATAGCATTCCAGCAGCAAACCAGAGTACAGGGGAATTAGGCATAATGAATAATGCACCAGAAGCAAGAATAGCGCCTGCTAAAAAGTAAGGTTTTCTTCGGCCCAATTTGGTCCAAGTTCTATCTGAAAAATAACCAATTATAGGTTGTATAATTAAACCCGTTAATGGAGCTGCAACCCAAAGAATTGGGATGTCATCAATATTGGCTCCTAAAGTTTGAAATATACGGCTAACATTAGAATTTTGCAGTGCAAAACCCATTTGTATTCCAAGAAATCCAAAACTCATGTTCCAGATTTGCCAGAAACTTAATCTACGCTTTTCCATTATCGTAATTTAAAGAATTAATACGATAAGCGCTATGCTTATCAAAACTTACTTAATTTTCGAAGTAAAGTAATAGCTTTGATATTTGTCGGTAAATATATACTTTTTTTCTTTTCAAAAAAGAATTACTAAATTTTCCTTTTAATTTATTTTTAAATAATTCTATTGGTTAATTATTTTAATAAAGGGGTCGATTCTCTTTGAACAAGCTCTGTTTCAATAACTTCGGTAATATATTGTTCGTCTTCCTCTTCTTCAGATTCCAACCTTTCAATAAGCATTTGAGCAGCTTTGTTCCCCATTTTAATACCGTTTTGACTTACGGTTGTGATGCTTGGAGAAGAATATTTTGAAATGATTCCGTCAGTAAATCCAATAATAGCGATGTCTTCAGGTACTTTTAAATTTAATTTTTTTGCTACTTTGATAGCCGTTACAGCAAATAATTCATTTACGGCAAAAATAGAATCTAAATCATTATTTGCGATTAGATTTTCAATTTGATTGGAGCAATTATCAATATCTTCAATTTTCACGATGAAATTTTCATTCATCAATATGCCATTATTTTGGAGTGCTTTGAGATAACCATCGGTTCTTAATTTCCCGACACTGACGTAATCAACGGTTGTAATTAAACCGATTTTAGTTAAGTTGTTATTGATTAAATTTTCTACCGCTTGATACGCTGCGGAACCATCGTCAATGATGACTTTGTCGCATAAAATATCATTCGTAACACGATCAAACATAACCACAGGCATGCCTTGATTGATGACTTCACTTATGTGATGAAAATCTTTTTTTTGTTGAGTTTCTTTCGATAAAGACATGATAAATCCATCAATGCTTCCATTAGCGAGCATTTCCATGTTGATCACTTCTTTGTCAAAAGATTCGTCAGAAAGGCAAACAATAACATTATAGCCTTTTTCATTGGCCACATGTTCGATACCGCTAATCACAGTAGCAAAAAAATGATGCACAATTTCTGGAATAATAATACCAATAGTTTTTGTTTTTTTGTTTTTAAGACTTAAGGCAATTAAGTTCGGTTTGTAATTGTATAATTTAGCAAAAGCTTTCACTTTTTGACGGGTATCTTCACTAATTTCGGAGCTATCTCTTAAGGATTTAGAAACGGTTGAAATAGAAACGTCCAATTCTTTTGCAATTTGTTTTAAAGTAACTTTTCTTTTCATTGCGATTATGCTAATTATTATTTTCCGATTAAAGATAATTTTAATTTTCAGTAATGGAAATAATATCCTTAAAAATATGAATAATCAAGAAAGTTTTCAACACGAAAACGTTTTCGAGAGCCAATTAAACAGGGAATTCAATTAAAATTAAAAATTTTACCTAAATTTAACGTTCGAAGTAAAGTATAAGCTCAAAATTTTAATTCTAACTTAAACAAAATGTATGAAAACAATTTACAATAAGTTGTTATTTTTAATGCTTTTATTCCCGATTGTTGTCTTTGCACAAAGCACAGTGGAAGGTACAGTTGTTGACAAAGTTTCTAAACAACCAATACCTGGTGTAAACGTAGTAATTCAAGGAACTGCCAGCGGTACTCAAACCGATTTTGACGGTAAGTTCAAGTTAAACAAGATTAAAAAAGGCGAAAAAATTGTATTTTCGTATGTTGGGTATGTAAATTCTACTTTAACCTACGAATCACAAACTGATTTATTAGTTAGTCTCCAGGAAGAGTCAAACCAATTGCAAGAAGTTGTAGTTCAAGTTGGATATGGTAGTGTTAAGAAAAAAGATGCTACTGGATCTCTTGAATTAATTACATCAAAGGATTTTAACAAAGGTGCCATTACAAGTGTTGACGGTTTGCTTAATGGTAGAGCTTCAGGAGTTGTTGTAACATCTTCGGGAACGCCAGGGAATGGAGCAACAATTAGAATCCGAGGAGGGTCATCACTATTAGCAAATAACGACCCTTTAATTGTGATTGATGGTTTACCAATTGATGGTGGGCTTTCTTCAGTAAATCCGAATGATATAGAATCATTTTCAATATTAAAAGATGCATCATCTACCGCAATATATGGGAATCGAGGATCAAATGGTGTAATTCTTATTACCACTAAAAAAGGGTCTAAAAAAGGATTAGAAGTTACATTAAATACTTTTACAGCAGTAAATACACTAGCTAAAAAAATTGATGTGTATTCAGCGGATGAATTTAGATCCATAATTACTAGTAAAGCTCCTTCAAGAGTTCCATTACTGGGTAATTCAAGTACAGATTGGCAAGATAAAATTTTTAGAAGTTCCTTTACTTCTGATGTAAATGTTTCAGTTCTGGGAAATTTGTTTGGTAAAGTACCATCTAGGCTTACTATTGGTAATACCAATAATAATGGTATTTTATTGACTTCTGAATTTACAAGAACAACAGGGTCTTTTTCTGTTAACCCTAGTTTTTTTGACAATCATTTAAAAATTAATGTTACAGGAACTTATGCTTATACCTTTAGAAGAGATGCTAATGAAGGCGCTATTGGAAGTGCGATTTCATTTGACCCAACACAGTCAGTTTATGACCCTACTTCTATCTTTGCAGGGTATACTGAAGCTACAGACACAAATGGTATACCTAGAGGAAATTCAAACCCATTGGCGTTGCTTTTAGAAAGAAGAAATATTAGTAATAATAATAGATTTTTTGGCAATTTTAATTTAGAATATAAGTTTCATTTTCTACCAGAATTAAAAGCAATTTTAAATGTTGGTACAGACAAACAAGAAGGAACAAGTTTTAATCGTACGAATCCATTAGCCAGATCCGGTTTTAATACAACTTTAGGTACAGGAACAGGGAATACATTAGCAGATGGACAA
>CANHMG010000042.1 GCA_947461795.1 Flavobacteriaceae bacterium
ATGCCAATCCAAAATTGGGGATTAATCCTCAACCAGTTCTTAACTATATTTGAAAAAAGGGTTCAACTTTAATTAAAAAGTCAAACCCTATTATTTTTTAACTTACACACTTTGCGGGATAGTGTCAATCTAATTTATTTTTGATATAATATTTACCATCTAAATCATCATCAAAATCATCAATTTTGATTTGTTTTGGCTTTGGTTTAGCAGCATTAGCTTTCTTTTTCCAAATTTCAAATTTGTCTGCTGACAATTTCTTTTTCATAATCTCTAAAACGTCTTTCTCATCAATCCCCAATTCTTTTTTGATGATTTCATAGGGATTTCTTTCTTCTAAAGCCAAAGTGATAAGTCTTTCGTTCTGTTCCCAAGTCAATTCGATACGTTTGCTTTTTTTCATTATTTGAAAATTAATTCAACTTTTTTACAGGTTACTTTTTCTAATTCAATATTAAGAAAAAATCCAATTACTTTTTAATAAGAATTTTATTTTTTTTGAATTATTTTTTTCTATATGTTTTGAATGGCATCTTTACTAATGAAGAAATTGTATTGTGTTCATTAGGTTCTCTATAGGTATCAATACCATATATTATTTTTTCTTTTGGGAGCATCATAAAAGTTCCAAATATGTGATCCCAAATCGAAAAGATGTTTCCATAATTACTATCTGTATAAGGTAAAATATAATGATGATGCACTTTATGCATGTTGGGAGAGACAATAATATAACTTAAAATGGAATCTAACTTTTTAGGGAGAGCAATATTAGCATGACTAAATTGAGTTGCTACTAATGATATTGTTTGATATAAAAACACCAACCACATTGGGCATCCAACAATAAAAACTCCAAGACAAGTAAATATAAATCGAAGGACACTTTCTCCAGGATGGTGTCTGTTGGCAGAAGTCGTGTCAATCCAGGTATCTGAATGGTGAATGATATGAAAACGCCATAAAAATGGAACTTTATGTTCAATCCAATGTACTAAATAAGCGCCAAAAAAATCAAGAGACAATAATCCAATTAATGCATACAAAATAGGATTCATAGGAGGTAGCCATTGTAATATGCCAAAATGATAGCTAGTTGTCCAAATAGTTGCTTTTAATAAAAGAAACGCTAAAAGAAAATTTATGGCAATAGTTGTAAATGTAAAAAAGAAATTGATACCCGCATGATGCCATTTATGATATTGAAATTGAAACAAAGGAAATGCTTTTTCAAACCACCAAAAAACCGTGATGCCAACTACTAAAATTAAACTTCTATGGGAAGATGGAATACTTGTAAAGTAAGTGATAATTTCATGCATGATTTCTATTGAATTATTCGGAAAGTTAAATTAATTCGACCTCCGGTAATTTTAGTTGATTTAGGAATCTGATGTTTCCAAAAATGTTGCGTAGTTCCTTTCATAAGCAACAAACTTCCATTTTCTAGGAGAATGTTTTGTTTTAAATTCAGATTTGTATTGTGTTTTAATTGAAACAATCTTTCTGATCCTAAACTCAATGAAGCGATGATGGGATTTTTGCCCAATTCCTTTTCATCATCAGCATGCCAACCATTGCTGTCCTTACCATCACGATAGTAATTGAGAAGCACTGTTGTGAATTGAGTTTCAACGACACTTTCAATTTGATATTTTATTTTTTGAAGCAGCAATGTCCAAGGATGTGGTTGCATGCTAATATTGGAATACGAATAGGGTTTGCCATCATTTCCAAACAAAGCAGTCAATCTCGGTTGCGCATGTACTTTTCCATATACTTTAATAGCGTCTTGTTGCCAAGGTATTGTATGAAGCAAATCCTGGTAAAGTGTACCGGCTATTTTACTTTCAAAAAAGGAAGGATAATAGACGATGTTAGCATCAGGAAGTTGTAATTGAATTGGTTCTGTAGCAAAAAGTGAATTCATCATCCATTATTAGTATCAATTAAATCTTTCAAGTGCAAACGCAAAGCAGTAACAGAAATACTGATTTCCCAGAATGAAATACCAAGCGAAATCAAGAGGCTGAACAAACTGAGACCAAATAAATAAATTCCTGAAGTGGGAGATTCTAAAAACAACAAAAGCATTGCAAACACCGACAAAAATAAAGACAGCACACCGAACAATTGCATGTATCGAATTAATGTGAGTCGTAGGTTGAGGTTTTTAATTTCGAGTAATATGCTTTTGTTTTGTTCTTGATCGTACGTTTTTTTGAGGCCACGTACAATTTGAGCAATGGTTAAAAATCGATTGGTATATGCCAATAAAATGAGAGAAGTAGCAGAGAATAAAAGTGCTGGATTTTCAACCGATAAAGTCATATTTGTCAATTTTAATAACGGTAAATTTAAGTTTTTTCTATTAATGTTAGCGTAACATTTTTGAAATCTTGTATTCCAAGAATAAGGAATCGTTAAATACAATTTTTGATGGTATTAAATTTTTAAATAGTGCTAAATTGCGCTTTTAAATTTATTTAATAAATGACTTTTTTATATAGATTACAACCATTAGTCTTTCTCATATTACTGGCTTTTTCTCCAATTCGGTCATTTTCTCAATGTTTTCAAATTGAGACTATTTTAGTTGATGCTTGTGACGATTCGGGCGATGAAGGATTTAATGAAATGGTTCGTTTTAAGATAAATGGTACTGCTGTAAACACTGCTGGAATGATTGTTAATTGGCCTAGTCAAGCATGGCAAGGATTGGTTCAAAATGCAACAACTACTTCGAAAGTTGCTACTTTAAATGCACAAATTACTGCTCTAGGCGGCTGTGGTCAATTAATTCAACCTATCGCTGGTGTTATTCCAGCCAATGCTGAAGTAATCTTAATTACAAGCCCAAATTTTAGCCTTACTGCCAACGCTTTTGGGGCGTTGACACAAAATGTCTATATTCTTTTTCAAGATAATACAACCGTTACTGGTGGACATTTTGGAAACTATAATCCGGTAAGTGGTATTCGGACATTGACCATTTCCTTTGGAGCTTGTAGTGATACAGTTAGTTATGATCGGTCCTTATTGGTTGATTTAATGGGCGCGCCAGGTGCTGCCAATGGTGCGGCTGTATTTTTTACGCCAAGTGGAGTGGCAACTTATGGAAATTCTGGGTGTGTGGCACCTATTGATGTTTTTTCCGTCGACGCAGGTACCCCTTTAAATGCTTGCCCTGGAGCAACAATATCTTTAAGTGGGACAGCACAAGGTCAAACTTCGATAGCATGGACAGCTCCTACAGGGACATTTGTAAATAGTAGTAATTTAGCAACCAATTTTACACTTCCACTTTCAGCATCTGGAACCATTACTTTGACGCTTACTGTGACAAATTCCTGTGGGAATTCTATAAGCGATATTGTATTAGTTAATGTTAATGCTGCTACAACACCTGCTTTTAGTGCAATATCTCCAATCTGCTCTGGAGACCTTTTGTTGCCATTTCCTACTACTTCCTTGAATGGTATTACTGGCTTGTGGTCGCCAGCACCTAATAATTTGCTTACGACAACGTATACTTTTAATCCAACAGCAGGACAATGTGCAACAAATTTTCAAATGCAGGTTGTAGTAAATATTTCAATTATTCCAGATTTTTTGTCAGCAATAACTCTTTGTACTGGAAATAGTGCACCTATATTAAACAATGTGTCACCAAATGGAGTTGTTGGTACTTGGTCTCCAGCAGTAATAAATAATATCATCAGCGGCTCCTATACGTTTACCCCTTCTGCAGGACAGTGTTCGGCTGGCTTTACAACAAACGTAACAGTTACAAATAGTACAATAGTTCCTGATTTTCCCACAACAATAACCTTGTGTTCAGGCTCAATTGCACCATTACTAAACACAACTTCACCTAATGGTATATCAGGAGTTTGGTTTCCAACAACAATTAATAATACAACAAATGGCACTTATACTTTTACTCCCAATGCAGGGCAATGTGCCACTAGTTTAGTTACAAATGTTACAGTGACTAGTACTACTATCATTCCTAATTTCGCTTCAACATTATCAATATGTTCAGGAACTGTTACACCATTATTAAATTCAACTTCACCTAATGGAATTATAGGAGTTTGGCTGCCTTTAACTATTGATAATACAACAAATGGCACCTACGTTTTTACTCCCAATCCAGGGCAATGTGCCACTAATATTACTACGACAGTTACAGTGACAAGCGCGAATATACTTCCTAGTTTTGCAGCTACATTATCAATATGTTCAGGAACTGTTGCGCCTTTATTGAATTCAACTTCACCCAATGGAATTATAGGATTTTGGCTGCCTTTAACTATTGATAATACAACAAATGGCACGTATGTTTTTACCCCCAATCCAGGGCAATGTGCCACTAATTTTACTACTACAGTTACAGTGACTAGCCCGAATATAATACCTAATTTCACTACTACTTTATCCTTATGTTCGGGTTCTTTGGCGCCAGTATTAAATACAACATCACCCAATGGAATCAT
Source organism: Flavobacteriaceae bacterium (assembly GCA_947461795.1). Lineage (GTDB taxonomy): Bacteria > Bacteroidota > Bacteroidia > Flavobacteriales > Flavobacteriaceae > Flavobacterium. The sequence continues at coordinate 4,500 of CANHMG010000042.1, forward strand.
AGGAAATTGGTCGCCGTCAACTATTAATAATACTACAAATGGCACCTATACTTTTACTCCAAATACTGGTCAATGTGCTACATCAATAGTATTAACAGTAACTATAACTCCGCCGAATGTTACTCCGATTTTTAATGCATTCAATCCAATTTGTTCTGGTGACAATTTATCTCCAATTGCAACAACTTCTAATAATGGTATTACAGGAACTTGGTCTCCTTCTTTTGACAATTCAGTTACAAAATTGTATACATTTTTGCCTAACCCAGGTCAATGTGCCAATACAATTTCCATGACTTTACTTGTGACACCTAAAACCACTCCCGATTTTATTACAAACATGAATTTTTGTAGTGGTTCTGTTGTACCAGTTTTGAATACGACTTCTCCAAACGGAATTTCAGGGACTTGGTCGCCAACAACCCTAAATAATTTGGTTAGTGATACCTACACTTTTCTTCCGAATTCGGGACAATGTGCTAATCCAGTAGTGTTGACGGTAATTATTTCAAATAATCAATCATTAACAAGTGAATATTTTGTGTGTTTAGATCCACTAGGGAATGCCCTTTTCCCAGTGCGAATAGATTCTGGATTATCACCAGTAGATTATAATTTTACATGGACAAAAGCTGGAAATCCTATTGCAGTTACAGATTATTATTATGATACTTCTGAAGTAAATGTATACCAAATTATAGCAACGAATAAAGTAACAGGTTGTATAACGATTATTGATGTCAATGTAATCGCTATTCCTCCTGCAACGGCCTATGCATATGTCAATGAAGATTTTGGGGATCAGCAACAAATTATTGTAATAGTTACTGGAGGTTTAGGAAATTTTGAATATCAATTAAATTACGGGCCTTTTCAACAAAGTAATATTTTTAACATTTCCAAAGGTGGAGAATATACAATTCATGTTAGAGATATAAACGGTTGTAATTCCTTCGAATTGAATGTCACAGCCATTAACTACCCGAAATTTTTTACTCCAAATGATGATAGTTATCATGATACATGGAATGTAGATGGATTACAATCTTTCCAAAAAGGAAGCATTTCTATTTTTGATCGATATGGGAAATTACTCAAACAAATAACACCAACTGGAGAAGGATGGGATGGAATATACAATGGAAATTTACTTCCTTCCGATGATTATTGGTTCGTAATTTTCTATCAAAGTTTTTCGGGAGAAACGAAAACTTTTATGTCGCATTTTTCGTTAAAACGATAAAAAAAACCCGCAAGCGTCAACTTACAGGTTTTTTATTCTAGTGTAGAATTTTTATTTAATCAATTCAAAACTACGTTTTACAAAAGCAGTGAGTTCTTCGCCTTTCAATAAATTTTGCGACAACTTAGCCAAATCGAGTGCTTGTTTTACCAAATTCTCTTGAACCGATTTGTCTGTTGAATTTAGAATATTGGTTGCCAATTCCGAATTGGTATTTACTACTAAATTATACATGTCAGGCATATTGCCCATACCGAACATTCCGCCACCGCCAGATTGACTCATTTCTTTCATACGTCGCATGAATTCTGGTTGTGTAATGATAAAAGGAGCTGCTGTACTATCTAAAGCTTCTAATTGCACATTGTATTTTGGTTTTGGTACAATTTCTTCCAAAACGGTTTTCAAATTGGTTTGTTCTTCTTCGGATAATTTAGAAATACTTGTTTCCTCTTTTTTAATTAAATTATCGATGTGATCCCCATCAACTCTTGTAAAAGTTAGGTTTTCATTATCAGCTTCTAATTTTTGAATTAAATGAGAAATAATAGGAGAATCCAACAACAACACTTCGTAACCTTTCTCTTTTGCAATTTCAATGTAAGCGTGTTGTGCATCTTTATTTCCAGCATATAGCACCACTAGTTTTCCGTTTTTATCCGTTTGATTGGCTTTTAAATTTTCTTTTAATTCTTCTAAAGTGAAGTATTTTCCATCAACTGTTGGATACAAGACAAAAGCACCCGCTTTTTCATAAAATTTGTCTTCCGATAACATTCCATATTCTAAAACAATTTTGATATCATTCCATTTTTTCTCGAAATCCTCACGGTTTTCAGTGAACAAAGCTTTCAATTTATCCGCAACTTTACGCGTAATGTAATTGGATATTTTTTTCACAGCTCCATCCGCTTGAAGATACGATCGAGAAACATTCAACGGAATATCTGGTGAATCAATAACTCCTTTCAACATCGTTAAAAACTCAGGAACAATTCCTTCTACATTGTCAGTTACATACACCTGATTTTGGTACAATTGAATTTTATCCTTTTGAATTTGCATGTCCGAACCTAATTTAGGGAAATACAAAATCCCCGTTAAGTTGAATGGGTAATCGACGTTTAAATGAATGTTGAACAAAGGTTCTTCAAATTGCATTGGATACAATTCATGATAAAAATTCTTATAATCTTCCTCAGATAATTCAGTAGGTTGCTTCGTCCAAGCTGGAGTTGGATTGTTGATGATGTTGTCTACTTCAATCGTTTCTGCTTTATAATCTTCAGGAGCATCTTCAGGTTTTGGAAGCGTTTCTGATTTCGTACCAAATTTAATGGGAATAGGCATAAACTTATTGTATTTGTTCAATAAGCTTTTGATGCGGGATTCTTCTAAAAATTCTAAGGAATCCTCAGCGATGTGCAAGATGATTTCTGTACCACGTGAAGTTTTGTCAGCTGGTTCCAAAGTAAATTCGGGGCTGCCATCACAAATCCAATGCGCAGCAGGTTCGTCTTTGTACGATTTGGTGATGATTTCTACTTTTTCAGCCACCATAAAGGCAGAATAAAAACCTAAACCGAAATGTCCTATGATTCCAGAATCTTTGGCAGAATCTTTATATTTATCTAGAAATTCTTCAGCTCCAGAGAAAGCAACTTGATTGATGTATTTCTCTACTTCTTCAGCTGACATACCCAAACCTTGATCGATAATGTGCAATTTCTTAGCTTCTTTATCAATTTTGATTTCAATAATTGGGTTGCCATATTCTACTTTGGCTTCTCCAATACTGGTTAAATGTTTTAATTTAAGTGTTGCATCAGTCCCATTGGAAACCAATTCACGTAAGAAAATTTCGTGATCGCTGTATAAGAATTTTTTAATTAAGGGAAAGATGTTTTCTACCGATACATTAATTTTTCCTGTTGTCATAATTCGATTATTTATTTTTTTTAAAGAGTTTTCACTTTTTCAAATAGAATACCAACTTCCAATGAAATGACAAATTGTCTTAAATTATATTGACTGTTTCGATATTTTTTTTCAATGTCATTGTATCTTTGTAAACTAATTGAAAGAAATATGAAAAAAATAATTTTATTGATTGTAATTGTGATAGCAGTAACTTCGTGTAAATCTACTTCGGCAACTAGCACGAAAATAGATTCAAAATCACAATATGCAATAAAAGGGAATTGGAGAATTTCTTCTGTATCTTATCCAGGTTCAGAATACATAAAAGTAAATTCGTTTCAAATCGCAGATTCAAAATGTTTCGAAGGAAGTTCTTGGAAATTTGTTTCCAATAATAATTCTGGGCAAATGACAATTGAAAGAGCTAATTGTCCATCTATGAGTTCTCCGATAACATGGTTTATCAATAAAGAGGGTCAATTTGTTTTAAAGATTTTAAATGCAGGAGAAAAAGCAAAAAAAGTCAGAGAAGGATATGTTCTTTCTATGGGTGAAAAATCGGAAGAATCCTTTCAATTGATTGATAAAATTGATGTCGGAGGGAAATTGACTGATGTTGTATATCAATTTCAAAAAGTAAATAAATAATTAAAAATAGCATTATGAAAAAAATATCAATAATTGCTTTAGCAGTATTAGTAATGTCTAGTGCATTATTTTCGAGTTGTGAATCTGTTAAAAATACAAACAAGACGCAACGTGGAGTTGCAATAGGAGCAGTGGGTGGTGCCATTTTAGGTGGTGTTTTAGGGAATAATATCGGTAAAGGTGGTAATGGCGCATTAGGAGCTGTATTGGGAGGAGTTATTGGTGGAGTTGCAGGAGGTGTTATCGGCAACAAAATGGATAAACAAGCTCGAGAAATTGATACGGCACTTCCTGGAGCTGATGTAGTACGAGTAGGAGAGGGAATCAAATTAGTTTTAGGTGAAAATGCGGTACGTTTTGATTTTAATAAATCGACTTTAACAGCACAAGCCAAAACGAACTTAGATAAATTGGTGAAAGTATTTACTGATTATCCTGATACCAATATTGTTATTTATGGCTATACAGATAATAAGGGAACTGTTGATTATAATTTAAAATTGTCTCAAGACAGAGCCAATGCTGTGAAAAGCTATTTGGCAAAAAAAGGATTAGTAAGTTCTCGATTCACTACAACTGGAATGGGAATCGCCGATCCGATTGAAACGAATGATACTGACGCTGGAAGAAGCAAAAACAGACGTGTTGAGTTTGCTATTACGGCCAACGAAAAAATGATAAAAGAAGCAGAAGGAAAATAGTGTTTTCTTAAATTCGAATTCAAAAACTGCTCTATTTTGGAGCAGTTTTTTTTTGCCACAAACTTTAACAGAACATTTTGTTTATAAATTCGCTTCATACATTAAACAAAATATATCTTTACATTCAGAAATAAAAGCTACGAATTATGGCAACGACAAAAAAAACTACGGTAAAATCAAAGCAATTAGATGACGCAAGAATTATTGAACTGTATATGAATAGCGTTCTTACAGAAAACTCATCACCCAAAAATGTCTATTTATTTTGTAAAGAAAATGCCATTGAAGAATCTGATTTTTATTCTTTTTTTGGCTCAATCGACAACGTCAAGCAAGTCATTTGGGTAAAGTTTTTTGAAAATGCAATCATGACAATCAACAATGAAGAAGCGTATTCCAGCTATTCAGATAAGAACAAACTCTTAACGTTATTTTTTACCTTATTTGAAATATTGACTTTAAACAGAAGTTATATCATGTTCTCGCTTCATGAGAATAGAAATAATTTGAAAAATCTTAAGGATCTTACTTTGCTAAGAAAAGAGTTTAAGGATTTTATTACCAATATTATCGATGAAAAGGAAAATACAGGCATTGCAAATTTGGATAAAATTACCAAGCCGGTTTTTTCTGAAGGAGCTTGGATTCAGTTTCTATTAATCTTAAAGTTTTGGATGGACGATACTTCGAAAGGTTTTGAAAAGACGGACATTATTATTGAAAAGTCTGTCAATACTGCTGTAGATCTCTTCAACACTAAACCATTAGAAAGCCTCATTGATTTGGGTAAATTTCTTTGGAAAGAAAATTCAATGAAATAATAGACTCAGGTAACAAATTAGCAAAGAAAATTCATGAAGACATTAGATAAAATTCCAACCAATAAAATTGAACGTGCCGGTCAATTGGTGAAAACCGGATTTAAAGTTGGTGGGAATTACATTGCTTATTATGGTGAAAAGATTGTCAATCCCTCCTTGACCAAGGAGAAGCTTAATGAGAACAATGCGGAAGATATCTATGATGGACTGCAAAATTTGAAAGGAAGTGCATTAAAAGTCGCGCAAATGTTAAGCATGGACAAAAGCATCATGCCTCAAGCCTATGTTGATAGGTTCTCTTTGTCGCAATTTTCTGTACCGCCTTTATCAGCGCCATTAGTGCGAAAAACATTTAAAAAATATTTAGGGAAATTCCCAGAAGAAATATACGATTCGTTTACACCAGATGCCTTAAATGCAGCTAGTATCGGTCAGGTACACTGCGCAACCAAAGATGGGAAGAAACTTGCTGTGAAAATCCAATATCCTGGTGTAGCGAATAGTATTAGTTCAGATTTAGCCTTGGTAAAACCGTTTGCAACACGAATGTTCAACCTTAAAGGTAAAGACTCCGAGAAATATTTCATCGAGGTTGAAAATAAGTTATTAGAAGAAACAGACTATACTTTAGAATTAAAGCAGAGTATGGAAATGGCTGAAGCGTGCAAGCATATTCCAAATTTGCGTTTCCCAACCTATTATCCGGAATTGTCTTCTGAAAAAATTCTGACCATGGATTGGATGGAAGGTCTACATTTATCAGAGTTTACAGCTCTGAATACCGACACTGACAAAGGTGACACAATCGGGCAAACGTTATGGGATTTCTATATGTATCAAATGCACCATCTTCGGCAAGTGCATGCTGACCCACATCCTGGTAATTTCTTAATTGATAAGAGTGCAAATTTAATCGCTATTGATTTTGGATGCATTAAGAAAGTACCTAACGAATTTTACATGCCTTATTTTGAATTGGCGGATCCAAAAACGATTAATAATCCCATTTTATTTAAAGAGAAGTTGTATCAATTGGAAATTTTAAGAGCTGACGATACTCCAGAAGAGATTACTTATTTCACCGCTATTTTTCATCGTTTATTGAGTTTGTTTACACTGCCTTTTCATTCGGATACCTTTGATTTCTCTGATGAAGAATTCTTCGGTGCAATTGCGGCAATGGGTGAGGAGTTTACCAAAGATACACAACTGAGAAAAATGAATGGAAACCGAGGTTCTAAACATTTTTTATACATCAATAGAACCTTTTTCGGATTGTACAACTTAATGCATGATTTAAAAGCCAGAGTTGTTACTCAAAATTACTTGCAATTCACAACCGGAAATCAGTAAAAAATTAAAATTATATTATTTTTTTTAAAATTCTAAAGGGTTTTTAAACTATACGAGAGTTGGATAGTTTATCGAATTTGTTTCACCTCAAAAAATGTCTTTCCTGAATACGAATCAATAGACACGCTAGCTTGATAGTTTCCGGCAAAAATTTCAACATAATCACCGATTGCTAGATAAACGATGCAATTGATATTTCTTGTTACAAATCCAACATTAGAATGATTACCAGTTGTTTGTTGGTATAATGAACCGTTTTTATAAACACCGATAGAGTAAAATTGTGTGTTGCTTTGATTGTCGGTGTGATAGCCTGCATTGACTTCATAATATCCAGCTTTTGTCGCTACGAATCGATTGGTTCCAGTATTAAATTCGGAATTAATATCAAAAACCACGGTATTAAAATTGACAATCTGCCAACCAGCATTGGTCAAAGCTTGGTTTCCACTTAAATTGGTTCGAACAACAGAAAGAGAAGTTGGAGCCACCCAAGTAGCATTTCCAGTAGCATCACTTTGCATGATTGCGTTTGCTACAGCTCCCAGTGGTCATTTGAAAACTGGTTGTTTTGGTTTTGCCATTTACTTCCAATTTATTCCCAGCGGTTGGTGTGGTTCCAATTCCGAAGTTAGTACCATCATCAATTGCTACACCATCGACTAAGGTTGTGCCGTTCCATTTGGGAACGGTATTAGTTGTTGCCGAAGAAACTTGAGGATCGGTTTCAGTAATAACTAAACTTGAAGGGTTTACCCATGAAGTAGCTCCAGCTCCATTCGATTGTAATACTTGTAAATTGGATCCCCTTGGAGTTGGTAATGCATAACCTGTAACGGCAGGGTTTCCCACTTGGATTTCACCATTTATACGAACGATATTTGTATTGAATTCACCATAAATCAATGCATTATTAGCATCTGCATTGGAATTCTCGATATATAATTTATCACTTCCTGTTTCGGCACGTCCTGCTTGAAAACCGATTCCGATGTTTCCGTTTCCAGTTATATTTCGCAAAGCTTCGTATCCTATAGCAACATTATTTGTTCCTATCACTGAGTTTCTTAAAGCGGCAAAACCGATAGCAGTATTTCCGGTATTGGCTAAAAAGGGCGCGTTATACGAAGTCATTGCTTGGCGACCAACAGCGACATTAAAATTTGAAGTTGTGTTTGAGAACATAGCACCTGAACCATAGACAGTATTTTCAGAACCCGTTGTATTAGAGAAAAGTGCAAAATCTCCCATTGCAGTATTTCTTTGTCCAGTTGTTATAGCTGTTAATACATTCGCACCAAAAGCTGAATTTCTTACTCCAAATTGAGAAGCGAAATTGATACTTGGATTTACTAATGAATTGGCTCCGAATGCGGTGTTGCCATTGTTATAATTAAAACTACCATCATAAGTTGGATCACCGATATAGCCCGAACGAATTCCATTTCTTTTAAAAACGATATCTTGATTATCCGTAGTTCTTATAAAATTACTCGCTGGTGTTGTGCCGCTATTTCCAACTGTTTGCCATGCGTAACTGTTGAGACTTTGCCAAGTAACATTTCCTGATCCGTCGGTTTGTAAAATTTGTCCATTAGTTCCCCGAGAAGGAGGAAATAAATACGTATTGGCTAGCGTAGTTCCTATGGCAACATTTCCTAAAAAGTAGCCCGCATAATTGGCACCCGCTTTTAAAACTTCAGAATAAACACCATAGTGAGTTCCGCCTGCTGCTGAATTAATAAGGTTGAAAGATCCGTATTTGTTTCCAGTTCCATTTCCAGTTAATGAATTGTATATTCCGTAATGAGTAGCATTTCCTGAATTCGTTATAGCGTTTGAAATACCATATTGTTGACCCGATCCGATGCCGGATAAAAGATTGAAATTGCCATAATGAATACCACTTCCCGTATTGTTAATATCGTTGCTGCTTCCATATTGATCACCTATTCCGGTGCCGTTTAAATCAGAATAAAACCCATAATGAGTGCCACTTCCTGTATTGCTGATGGTTACATTATTTCCAATTTGTTGTCCAGTTCCTGCTCCAGTCAAATCGGTATAACTCCCAAAATGATTCGCATTACCAGAATTGCTAATCGTATTGTAAATTCCATACATTAGTCCAGAACCTGTATTGCTAAGATTATTTACAATTCCAAAATGATTCCCAGTTCCAGTTCCGCTTAAGTCATTGTAAGAACCATAATGTAAATTATTTCCCGTATTCGAAAGGGTATTGTAAATGCCATATTGTCTTCCAGTTCCTGCTCCTGAGAGTGTCGAGTTGAACGCATAATGAGCTCCACTTCCAGTTCCATTCAAAACATTATTGGTTCCGAAGTGAAGATTATTTCCAGTATTGCTTACCAAATTATCACTTCCATGTTGTTCTCCAGTTCCTGCACCACTTAAATCAGTAAGATTTCCATAATGATCACCAGTTCCTGCGCCACTTAAGGAACTACTAATTCCGTAATGGGTTCCATTCCCTGAATTACTAATCGTTTGTCGACTTCCAATTTGTTGTCCTGAACCTGAGCCTGATATATTAGTGTAATTTCCATAATGCGCAGCAGTGCCAGTTCCAGTCAAGGTATTACTTGTTCCGAAATGAGTTCCGTTTCCTGTTCCACTTAAAACATTACTTGTACCATAGGATGGATCATTTGTATTTCCAGAAATGGTATTCAAAACACCGATTTTATCCAATGTATTTGAAGTGGAGCTTGTCAGGGTATTATTGATATTTCTATCTAAAGTGGTATTCTGAATTTCTAATGGATAGGAAGTTGTGTTTTTACCAATGGCAACATTTCCAGTATGAAACATAGCATCGGTAATTGCTGTAGGAGCGGTAGTAGTCCCTACTTTAAACCAATCAGCATCTGAATTTACAGTAGAATTGATGCCAATCCAACTTGTAGTAGCATTATTCCAATAATAAAAACCAGGTTGATTCAAGCCAAAAACAGTAGTTAGAAAAACCAACATTCCGTTTTGAGAAACAGTCGGATTTGTAACTGGAAACGCATCCACTCTTGGAATTAATATTCCATCCGTATTAGTTGGCGAAACAGCATTTGAAGATCAAATATCTAGGGTCGCATTTGGGGTGGTGGTGCCTATACCAATTTGAGAATAAACAAATTGCATCAAAAAGCAGAATACTATAGGCAAGTAGACTTTTAACTTCATTTTTAAGATCTATTTGTAAATTAAGGGTAGTACAAAAGTAATTTTATATTTCATAAAAAAGCTTTTTAGGCAGTAAAATCGACCACTTTAGATAAAAAATCGATGATTTACAGGTTCGCTTTTTAATGCTATTTTTTATTTCAATGTAAAATGTTCAATTTTGTGCTTCATTCGAAATTATGCTACAAGTAAAAAATATTTCTTTTTCGTACTCGGACAAGACAATAATTCAAGAAGTTTCTTTTACAATAGAAAAAGGGAAAAACCTTGCTGTTATTGGGGAAAGTGGTTGTGGTAAAAGCACTTTATTAAAACTTATTTATGGATTGCATGACTTAAATGAAGGTCACATTTTTTGGGATGAAAAAGAAGTATTAGGCCCTAAATTTCATTTAATTCCAGGAGTTGAAAGCATGAAATATTTAGCGCAAGATTTCGATTTAATGCCTTTCATTACTGTAGCTGAAAATGTGGGAAAATTTCTATCTAATATCAATCCTGTTCAGAAAAAAAATAGAATTACAGAATTATTAGAACTTGTTGAAATGACGGAATTTAGTTCAGTAAAAGCAAAATATTTAAGTGGAGGTCAGATGCAACGTGTTGCAATAGCGAGACTTTTAGCCTTAGAACCTGAAATAGTTTTGCTTGATGAGCCTTTTAGTCATATTGATAATTTTAGAAAAAACAGTTTACGTAGAAAAGTATTTCATTATCTTAAATCCAAAGGAATTACGTGTATTATTGCTACTCATGATAGTAAAGATATTTTAGCTTTTACCGATGAAACTTTAGTTTTAAAAAACGGCAGGAGCATAGCCAATTTGGAAACAAAAAGCTGTTATGAGCACCCTAATGATCAATACATTGCTTCACTTTATGATGATGTAAATGTATTGCCAATGAAACTATTAGGAATCGATACAATTGATAAATCAACCGTTTTGGTTTATCCTTTTCAATTAAAACCAGTGAAAAAATCAACATTAAAAGTTCAAGTTGTGAATTCTTATTTTAAAGGGAATGGGTATTTAATTGAAGCTTTTTTTGAATCTCAACCTGTTTTTTTTGAAAGCAAAATAGCATTCAAAGAAAAAGAAATTGTTTTTCTAGACTATGAAAAATAATTCAATAATTGCTGAACGATATCTAGACATAAATTGCCTAATTTATTTAAATTTGTAAAAAAACAATGAAAAAGCTATTCTTACTAAACGTCTTGTTTTCTATTACTCTTCAAGCTCAATTGCAATGGCGACCTTTGCCTTCAGCAGTTACCAACATCGACAATCAACGATTTGATGATGTTTTTTTTATCAATGAAAATGTTGGTTGGGCAGCGAATGGTGCTTATGCAGCGGTCTACAAAACTACGGATGGCGGTGCAACTTGGTCAACACAAGTCACAGAACAGTCCTTAGGAGGCAATTATTATTTTAGAAATATTGAATTTTTAAATGAAAACATAGGTTTTCTTGGAACTTTAAATAGTTTGTTTTTAAAAACTATTGATGGTGGTGCTAACTGGTTACCAGTGACAAATCTTCCTATAAGTCCAGGAGCAATTTGTGGATTGGATACTGTAGGAACTTCGACAGTTTATGGCTGTGGTGCTTATTTTTCACCTGCATTAATTATCAAATCTACCGATAGTGGCGCCACTTGGACTTCTATAGATATGAGTTCGTATGCTACTGCTTTGGTTGAAATTCAATTTATAGATGAAAATGTTGGGTATGCTTCTGGAGCAAATGCGAATGGTGGTATCATTCTTAAAACGACAGATGGAGGCACAAGTTGGTCATTGCTATATAACTCAAATGTTCCTGGAGAATATGTGTGGAAATTGCAAATTTTATCCTCGAATTCGGATGTGATTTTTGGTTCTGTAGAAGCCAATGCGCCTAACAACGGAAAAATGATTCGTTCCTTAGATAGTGGCGTAAATTGGATTAGTAAAGAAGTGCCATTTACGAGTGTTCAAGCTGTTGGGTTTTTAACTGAAAATCATGGATGGATGGGTGGATATACTTCTTCACTTGGTACAAATTTTCCGTTTATGGAAACCCAAGATGGAGGAAACACATGGACAGACATTGGAGTAGGTAGTAACTTGAATAGAATTTTCTTTCTATCGAACTCTTTAGCCTACGCATCAGGGGCAACCATTTATAAATTTAGTGACAATAATTTATCGAACCCGAATTTTATTGAGACCAATCGAACTCCATTAAAAGTAGCGATTCTTCCAAATCCAGTTAAAGACAAATTGAATATATCCATAGAGTTTACACAAAGTGATCACGTCGTTATTGAAATTTATGAGGTGTCAGGTAAATTTATCAAATCACTAAAGATAGACACCATCGACAAAGCTTCCACTAAGAATTATTCTTTCGATTTTCCATATCCATCGGGAACTTATTTACTTAATCTTCATAATGATACTGGAAGACAATCTTTGAAATTTATTAAATAAATACTTGTGATTTACTAGTAATAGAAAGTGTATTTATAATTTAAGTCAATTTTTGTAGCTTTCAATTGTCAATTGTTTAAATTTGACTTCCTTTTTTTATTTAAAAACACTACAAAATGTATCACTCCAAAATAACTGGACTCGGTTACTATGTTCCAGAAAATATTGTCACCAATGATGATTTATCCAAAATCATTGATACTAACGATGAATGGATTCAAGAAAGAACTGGTATCAAAGAACGACGCCATGTAATTAAAGGTAGCGGTGAAACGACAACTACAATGGGAGTTAAAGCTGCTCAAATTGCTATTGAAAGATCAGGTGTTTCTAAGGAAGAAATCGATTTTATTGTGTTTGCCACTATTTCCCCTGACTATTATTTCCCAGGACCTGGCGTGATGTTGCAGAAGGAATTGGGATTGCGAACGGTTGGTGCTTTAGATATTCGTAATCAATGTTCTGGATTTGTATATGCTTTATCAATAGCAGATCAATACATTAAAACGGGAATGTATAAAAACATTTTAATTGTCGGCTCAGAATTACAATCTTTAGGTTTAGACATGTCTAATAGAGGTCGAGGAGTTTCTGTCATTTTTGGAGATGGAGCAGGAGCGGCGTTGATTTCTAGAGAAGTCGATCTCTCAAAAGGGGTTCTTTCAACACATTTGCATTCGGAAGGAGAACATGCTAAAGAATTATCCGTTTTGGCTCCAGGAATGGGCGGTCGATGGGTGACTGATATTCTTGCTGATAACGACCCGAATGATGAAAGTTACTTTCCGTATATGAATGGCCAATTTGTTTTTAAAAATGCTGTAGTTCGATTTAGTGAAGTTATTCATGAAGGTTTAGAAGCCAATAATTTGAATGTAAGTGACATTAATATGCTCATTCCTCATCAAGCCAATCTTCGAATTTCCCAATTTATTCAAAAGAAATTTGGGTTGAATGACGATCAAGTGTTTAACAACATTCAAAAATATGGAAATACAACCGCAGCTTCAATTCCGATTGCTTTGACTGAAGCTTGGGAATTGGGTAAAATTAAAACCGGTGATGTAGTAGTTTTAGCCGCATTTGGTAGCGGATTTACATGGGCAAGTGCTATACTTAAATGGTAATCGTTTATCATAAATAATAAATACAAAAAAACCAGAGTGCACACTCTGGTTTTTTTTCTCTCTAACTAAAACTCAATTTATATAAAATTCATTTATAAAATTTATAATTAATTCTATTTTTGATTGATGTATTCAGTAGACTATAAAAATCATTACTTGTTACAAAAAAATCTAAAATATAACATTCCTACTTTCTAATATTATCTTTTCATGGCAAAGTGAGATTTAAATTCTTTCTCAACATTATCTTCTTTGTAGGTGATTGTGAACCAATAATCATCTGAAGGCACAGGTTGACCGCTCAATGTTCCGTCCCAACCATTTCCGTTTGGTTGGATTTGTTTCATTATTTTGCCATATCGATCATAGATATAAATAACTGAATTGGCTTGATTTTTCAAATCTTTGATATTCCATGTGTCATTAAAACCATCTCCGTTTGGAGTGAAAAATTTAGGATAGTTTACTACTAATGCTTGAGAAGTAGTGTTTCCGCAACCATTTTTATCTCTCACAGTAATAGTATGAGTACCTGAAGAAACGTTTTCGAAAGTTGGACTATCTTGGAATGGACCAAAATCTAATTGGTATTCATAATCTCCACCAACACCAACAGCTTCAATAGTTATCACTTGATTGTCTTCAAAATTTTGTGACAAAGCATAGCTTACAATTGCTGGTTCTGAAGAAAGTACAGTTGCTGGCGCAGGTTCGGAAGAACATCCCGTAAGAATATCAGTAGCAACTACAGAATAAACTCCAGGAAGTATTGCAGTATAATTACTTCCAGATCCTACTACAACACCATCTTCGTTTACCCATTCAAAAGAATAATTACTAGAACTTAATCCACTTAAAATGGTATACGGATTTAACAATACATTATTTTTAGTATCGTAACACATTATTCCACTTTGTGGTTTTGGTTCAGGTAGTTTATTTACTTTTATTTGGAAGCTTTTAATATCAAAACAATTTGCAGTAAGCGTATTGGAAACACGAACAAATATTGTTTTTATATCCGTTGTAGTTACCGCATTTGTTCCTGATACAGCATCATCGAAAGAGGTGTAATAGGTAACTGTAAATTCAGAACCAGTTTGATTTCCTAATAATGTTGCACTTAAGGAAGTAAGATCAAAATTTGTCAATTCATCATTTGTTCCATCAGTATCACACAATGAAAGCATGCTACTAGGAATAGAGTTTACAATTGGCGCAGCTACAATGGTTACTTCAAACGAGCTTTCATCATAACTAATCGAATCAAAAGGAGCAGTACCATAAATATAAATAGTTTTAGTGTTTGTAATGTTTTGTCCAGCTAATAAATGTGTTCCTGTTCCTAATGGACCTGTATAATAGCCACCAACATTCAAAGTTGGTAAAGTATAACTATCACAAGTTGTTATATCCACTAATTCATCCACATTAAATATAGTTGTAGAAAAACTTTTTTCATCCGAACAATTCGGTGTTGTTCCAGTTTCTGCATAAACATAGATTGTTTGATCAGAAGAAATAGTATCTCCAGCATTTAATAAAGTTCCAGTTTTGTTTGGGCCAGTATAATAGTTACCTA
>CANHMG010000043.1 GCA_947461795.1 Flavobacteriaceae bacterium
GTGGGTTATGGCAAAGGATTTTATGATGCTTTTCTAGGCGAATGTCGAACGGAAACTATCAAAATTGGAGTGTCTTTCTTTGAAGCTGAAAATGAAATTGATGATGTTTTTGAAAACGACGTAAAGCTCGATTTTTGTGTCACCCCGGAAATCATCTATCAATTCTGAGACCTAGCCCTGATAGCAGTGGAAATCCTTTTTTATAACCCTTTTAGGGTTTTGAACCCTAAAAGGGTTATAAAAAAGATTGAAACGGATAGCAGGAATCAGCTCCTAAAACTCCTAGTCTTTGTGAAATGCTTTCTTATTGAAAACAATTAAAATTCCAACTCCAGTAGAAATAGCCATGTCGGCAATATTAAAAATAGCGTTGAAAAAAGTAAATGGTTTTCCGCCGATAAAAGGCACCCATTCTGGCATTGGATAGTCTTGAATAATTGGGAAATAAAGCATGTCTACCACTTTTCCGTGAAAGATTTTTCCATAAGGTTTTTCGGAAAACAGCGTTGCTAAGTGATTGTGACTCTCGTCAAAGGTAATTCCGTAGAAAACAGAATCTATGATGTTTCCGAAAGCGCCTGCTAAGATTAAAGCTATGGCAACAATAAGATAGGTTGAGCTCTTTTTTTGAACAGAATCCCACAACCAATAACCAATAGCTGAAACCGCTAATAACCTGAAAATGGTTAAAAATAATTTGCCATAAGCTCCCGGTATTTTAGTTCCCCAAGCCATTCCTTCATTTTCGATGAATAAAATTTTAAACCAACTAAATACGTTGACTTCTTCTCCTAGAACAAAATTGGTTTTGATATAAATTTTAGAAACTTGATCCACAAGTAGGATAAGAAAAATAAGAAGATAAGCGTTTCGTAATGACATTTTTAAAATTTTAATGGCGCAAAAATATACTATTTTCTAAAAAAAACGCTCCGGTTGGAGCGTTAATTATTGTATAAACTTGTTGTTTAGCGTTGCATGTTTTTAGCTTCGATGCTCATCGTAGCGTGAGGTACAATCATCAAGCGTTCTTTACTGATTAATTTTCCTGTTACTTTACAAACACCATAGGTTTTGTTTTCCACACGGAAAAGCGCGTTCTTCAAATCGCGAATGAATTTTTCTTGACGAATCGCCAACTGAGAATTCGCTTCTTTCGACATGGTTTCGCTTCCTTCTTCGAATGCTTTAAAAGTCGGCGACGTGTCGTCGGTTCCGTTGTTTAAATCATTCATATACGCACTCTTTATTAAATCTAAATCGGATTGTGCTTTGCTTATTTTTTTTAAAATTAATTCTTTGAACTCTGCTAATTCAGCGTCTGAGTATCTTGCAATTTCATCTACCATGTGCTACTTATTTTGTAATTAATATTCTTGTTTGTATTGTATCGAATTCTATTTCGATTCCGTTGTTTAATGTGTTTTCGAAAACTAACGTTTCTGTTAATGTTTCCGACTTGATGTAATTTTCATTGGCTTGAACTGCTTTTTGGAGTTCGGCATTGTTTTGTAAATACACTTTGATTTTATCCGTTACCTCAAATCCAGAATCTTTTCGGATGTTTTGAATGCGATTTACTAATTCTCTAGCAATACCTTCTTCTTTTAATTCTGGTGTAATAGTAATGTCGAGTGCCACTGTAATTCCATTCGAATTGGCAACCAACCAACCCTCAATATCTTGAGAAGAAATCT
Source organism: Flavobacteriaceae bacterium (assembly GCA_947461795.1). Taxonomy (GTDB): domain Bacteria; phylum Bacteroidota; class Bacteroidia; order Flavobacteriales; family Flavobacteriaceae; genus Flavobacterium. The sequence goes on from CANHMG010000043.1 coordinate 1,698, forward strand.
CAACGTCATCTTGTGATAAAGTTATCGTTTTTCCCGAAACTTCAATATTCAATACCCCAAGCGAATCCAATTGGTTGATTTGTTCTGGCGTTAAAGACTGTATCTGTTTGGAAATCAATCCCATGTCTTTGCCAAATCGTGGTCCAAGTGTCTTGAAATTGGGCTTGATTTGTTTGATTAAAATACCCGATGCATCGTCTAAAAGTTCAATTTCTTTGACATTTACTTCTGCTTTTATGAGATCAGAAACCGCCTCTATTTCTCGACGCTGATTCTTGTCAAGTATTGGTATCATTATCTTTTGCAAAGGTTGACGCACCTTTATCATTTCCTTTTTACGGAGTGATAAAACTAACGATGAAATAGTCTGTGCTTTTTGCATTTTACTCTCTAAAGATTTATCAACAAAGTTTTCAACGGAATTCGGAAAATCAGCCAAATGTACGCTGTCAAAATTTTCTGACTTTGTTGTTTGTGTTAAATCTCTGTAAAGTTGATCCATAAAGAAAGGAGCAATTGGTGCGCTAAGTTTACTTATTGATAATAAACAGGTGTAAAGTGTTTGATACGCTGCGATTTTATCCTGAGCGTATTCTCCTTTCCAAAAGCGACGACGACACAAACGCACATACCAATTGCTTAAATTTTCCTGAACAAAATCAGAAATTGCTCTTGCAGCTTTCGTTGGTTCGTAATCGGCATAATAGTTATCCACATTTTTTATTAAAGAATTCAATTCAGAAATAATCCATTGATCTATTTCTGGTCGCTCATTTAATGGGATTTCGTCTTCTGAATACTTAAAATTATCGATGTTTGCATATAAGGCAAAAAAGGAATACGTATTGTAAAGTGTCCCAAAAAACTTACGGCGTACCTCAGCGATTCCTTCTAAGTCAAACTTTAAGTTGTCCCATGGATTCGCATTCGAAATCATATACCAACGTGTGGCATCTGCACCATATTCGTTTAATGTTTCGAAAGGATCGGCTGCATTACCCAAACGTTTCGACATTTTTTGACCATTTTTGTCTAAAACCAGACCGTTGGAAACTACATTTTTATAAGCGATTTTATCAAAAACTAAAGTTCCAATTGCGTGTAAAGTATAAAACCATCCGCGTGTTTGATCGACACCTTCGGCAATAAAATCCGCTGGAAAATCCTTGTTCTGATCTATTTTTTCTTTGTTTTCAAATGGATAATGCCATTGAGCATAAGGCATTGCTCCTGAATCGAACCAAACATCAATCAAATCGGATTCACGCTGCATTGGTTTTCCCGAAGCAGAAACGAGTGTAATGGCATCGACAACATTTTTATGTAAATCAATTAAATCATAGTTTGTTTCAGTCATGTTTCCAATTTCAAAACCTTTGAATGGGTTTTCTTTTTGGATTCCAGCCGCAATCGATTTTTCAATTTCGTTGTAAAGTTCTTCTACAGAACCCACCAAAAGTTCTTCGGTTCCGTCTTCCGTTCTCCAAATAGGCAAAGGAATTCCCCAAAAACGAGAACGTGATAAGTTCCAATCGTTGGCGTTTTTCAACCAATTTCCGAAACGCCCTTCTCCGGTGGCTTTAGGTTTCCAGTTGATGGTTTCATTTAAATCGAACATTCGGTCTCTGATTTCGGTTATTTTAATGAACCAAGAATCGAGTGGATAATATAAAATCGGCGTGTCTGTTCTCCAGCAATGTGGATAACTGTGCACATATTTTTCTACTTTGAACGCTTTATTTTCTTCTTTTAATCGAATCGCTAATTCTACATCGATAGAGCGTTCTGGCGCTTCACCTTCGGTATAATATTCGTTTTTGACATATTTCCCGGCATATTCCCCCATATGCGAAGTGAATTTCCCTTGAAGATTAACGAGCGGTACTGGGTTTCCATTTTCGTCTAACACCAACATTGGTGGCACTTCTGGCACAGCTTCTTTGGCAACTTTAGCATCATCCGCACCGAAAGTTGGGGCCGTATGTACGATTCCAGTTCCGTCTTCAGTGGTTACGAAATCACCAGAAATAACGCGAAACGCGTTTTCAGGATTTTGATAGGGTAACGCAAAAGGTAATAGTTGTTCGTAGCGAATTCCAACTAAATCTAATCCTTTGCATTCTGCTAGAATTTGATAGGGAATTTTCTTGTCGCCTTCCTTGAAATTTTCGAAATCATGCGGTTCGTTGCTTTCGAAGAACGTTTTTCCAAATTGTTTTCCAACTAAGTTCTTCGCTAAAATTACTTTTGTTGGTCGAAAAGTATATTGATTGAAAGTTTCAACAACAACATATTCTATTTTTGGCCCGACTGTTAAAGCGGTGTTTGAAGGCAATGTCCAAGGTGTGGTCGTCCAAGCTAATATGTGAATATCACCATAACTTTTTAAGAAATCCGGAAGCGAAGCTTTGTTGGCTTTGAATTGAGCTACAACTGTCGTGTCCGTTACGTCTCGGTAACTTCCCGGTTGGTTAACCTCATGTGAGCTCAAACCTGTTCCTGCTTTTGGAGAATATGGTTGGATTGTGTAGCCTTTATACATCAAATCTTTATCATAGATTTGTTTCAAAAGCCACCAAACACTTTCCATATACTTGGATTTGTAGGTCACGTAGGGTTCTTGCATATCTACCCAATAGCCCATTTTCTCCGTAAGATCATTCCACACGTCGGTGTAACGCATGACGGTTTTTTTGCACGCTTCGTTGTATTCTTCTATGGAAATTTTCTTTCCAATATCTTCTTTAGTGATTCCTAATTCTTTCTCTGTGCCAAGTTCAACTGGCAAACCGTGCGTATCCCATCCTGCTTTTCGTTTGACTTGAAACCCTTTTTGAGTTTTGTAACGGCAAAAAATATCTTTGATGGCGCGTGCCATAACGTGGTGTATTCCTGGTAATCCGTTAGCTGAAGGCGGTCCTTCAAAGAAAACAAAGGGCGTATTGCCTTCGCGTGTGGAAACGCTTTTTTCGAATATGGTTTCTTTTTTCCAAAAATCAAGGACTTCTGAGGCGACTGTGGGTAAGTCAAGTCCTTTGTATTCAGTAAATTTAGTACTCATGGTGTCCTTTTCTAAAATCGATTTGCGAAAGTAATAAATTGTTGTGAGTTATACGTGATGGGTGTTGAGTTTTTGCGTGAGGGATAGAGCAATTGTTTGAGCTCTTTTTTAGCGTAATGCCATGAAGCTTAAAAAAGCGAGTGCGAAAGCCCGACCCTTTTCGGGTCACGCCAAAGTTTTAGAGAAAAACTTCTTTCAAAACCTCAAGAGATTTGGGTTTTTTAAAGCCATCGAGATGCAAACTATAATACTCAATAAGAATTTTAAGTACAATTTGACGCTCGGTAACATGAAAAGTTTTTTGGTTGTTTTCGAATTTTAAATCTAGCAGCTTTTTAAAAAGTTGTGTTTCGTGTTCGGTGAGTGAAGTCAAGCTATGAAAAGGGCAAAAAATCCCTTCTTTCATTTCAAAAAAAGGGAATTTAACTTCTGAAATATCTGGATAAAACCCTAAGTATTTAGTGGTTTCTAGAAGAAAAATCAAGTGGAAATTGGTAATTTCATCATGATGGTCGAACCAATCAAAAGCCGATTCTAAAAAGTAAAATAAGGATTCATTTTTTTCTTCTTCATGAATGGCATGATGCAACATTTCGGATAGAAATAAAGCCATGGTACTTTTGACAATATCGGAATGAATGGTTTGAAAAGGGGTGTTGATTTTTATTTCTTTGAGTTGTTCTAAAGTGCCTTTATTCTTATGAATCGCTTCTATCTCAAGCATCGTTAAAGGTTGGAAATAAGCTATTTTTTGACTGGTTTTTCGGGAGGAAAATGCATCACGAACAAAATAGGATTTAATTCCATCAGATAGTGTAAAACATTTCACAATCAAACTTTTCTCTTGAAATTTAAGAGCCGAAATGACGATAGCTTTTGTTTTGACGAGCATCTGAAGTTGTTGGTTGTCGGTTTGCTGTTGTCGGTTAGTTTGGCATTAAAAAACGACCCCTGAGAACTGACAACTGAAAATATTTTTTAACGAATAATCATCACTTTTTTAACTTTGGTGTCCGCTCCATCTTGGGAAGAAATAAAAATCATATAGACTCCAGATGCCACTTTATATTTACCGAAAGCAGTTGTGTCCCACTCTATGGTACCTCCCTCTGAAATGGCTTCAAAAACCAAATTTCCTTCTATGTCAGAAACTTTTACGTTGGCTTTATCTAATAAGCCGCTGATTTTTACGGTTCCTGAATATTCTGGACGAACAGGATTTGGATAAACATAAGCGTTACTTAAATCTCCATTTGCCGTTGTAGCAGTTCCTTTGAAAGAAACCAATCCTTTACTAGTGGCAAAAAACACTTCTCCTGTAGTTCCATTAATATCGATATCGTTAATGTTATTACTCGGCAATGGTGAATTACTTGTTGTAAAATGGTGAATTGTATTTTGGCCATCTTGAGATACGTAGAAAACACCCGCATCAATAGTCCCAATCCATTTGTTATTGGCGCCATCTACAAATATATCGGAAATCGATTGTTCGTAAAGTAATTCTTGCGCTAAATTATCTTCTATTATGATAATAGAATTCGTTCTTAAGGTTTCATCCGAATAAAAACTATCTACACTTGACAATACTCTTAGCCCTCTTAAAGTCCCTATCCACAATTGATTTCTATTATCAACAGCTACTGCTCTTGCATCGAATGAGGGTAAATTACCTCCGTCAGGCGAATCGCTAATAATTTTAAATCGATTGTTTAATGTTTCATTAAATCCGATGACTCCGTCCCTCCAGGTTCCCATCCATTTGGTACCGTTTTTATCAATTACCATTCTCCCAAATTTCAATTTTCTTATATTGGCATATACATTTTGCATATCAAAGGACTGCCATTGACCGTTAGATTTGAATACTTTTAATCCTTTTCTAATCCCGCTATTTGTAACCCATAAATTGCCGGAATTGTCAAATACTCCACTATTGACCCTTACATCGTCAGAAGGCTGGCCGGGCAAGGTTTCCAAACCGTCTGAACCTGTATTTGTAGCATTATAAAGTGTACTCACAACATCATTCTCTAATTTCAATACTCCAGAATAATACGAGCATATAAAAACTTGATTTTCATTATTGGGATTAACAGTAATTCGAGACAATGCTTTAGCTTCTAATAGATTTTCGTAAGGAATATTGAGCCATCCATTTTTATTGAATTTACTAATACCAAATTTTGGAAGACCTGTTGTAGTAAACGTATACGGATTGTAATCAATATCATAGCCTCCAAATACTGCCCAAAGATTGGATGACGAAGTATTAATGGCAAAAACATTGTTTCGAAGTGGGCCTTCTGGAGTTTTATTCTCGATAACAGAATCGGTTAGTCCTTTACGAAAAATACCATGCTCTTTTGTTCCAAAAAAAACAATATTGTTGATAATTGTAGCACAGGTAAATTCAACGGATATCGTTGGTATTTGATTGCTCATAATGTCTGAAACTTGACCCAAACCATTATTATAAATATAAACATGATTTTTGGTAGTGACTAATAAATAAGACCCGCTACTTCTTAGGTCATTTACTGATTGAGGAAGCTGAATAATTGGAATAAATATAGCTCCGTTAAATTTTTGTAAACTCCCGTTATCTGTAGTAGCTACTAAATTATTTCCAATTTTTTCAACTCCAGACCAACCAAAATTTGCAATGGTAAACCATTGATTAAAATCATTGAGATTGGGATTTGATAACACTGCTGCTAAAATTCCATTATTTTTAGATGCCGCATAAATGTTCCCATTGAATATTGCAGTTTGAACAATGCTTATTTGAGAACCATTGGGTCCAATAAAATAAGTGTCTCCAAATTGTAATGTGTTTAAATTATATTGTACAATTCCAAAATCACAAGAAACATAAATAAGCCCATTATCATCCATAAAATGGTTAACTTTTTTTACATTTTGAGGAATAGATTTATTGATGATATCTACGACATTGAGAATAGAACCGTCAATTTCGTTGTAAACAACCAACAGCCCGTTTTCATAGCCGATAATTGTTTTTTTAAGAGTCGGGCTATTATAGACCGCTGTAATCGTTAACCCAGAAAGTCCGTCAATGGTATTTATCGTTTTTATAGTTCCTGACATAACATCTTCCAAAAAAAGGGCATTTTCAGATGCTGCAATAATCTTTGTATCGTTTTGAGTTAAATCATTTATTTGTGAATAGGAAAAATATCCTTTCCATGATTTATTATTTTGAGAAAGACAAAAGTGAATTGTAAAAAACGAAAAGAAGAAAAGAAAAGGTAATTTCATTAAAATAAATCTAGATTGAACACAAATATAATACAAAACGAAAAAAATCAACTTTTAATATTTAATCCAATAAAAAAAGCCTTCATGCTACAAATAGCTAAAGGCTTTTTTTGAAGAGTCAAAAAGCAAGAATCAAGGTGATCTTGACTCTTAGCTCTTGCTTCTATTTTTATTTAAACTACTCCTTGTCCAAGCATAGCATCTGCAACTTTTACAAAACCTGCAATGTTTGCACCTTTAACGTAATCAACATATCCAGAAGCATCCGAACCGTATTTCACACAAGAACTATGAATATCCAACATAATATTTTTTAATCTTTGGTCAACTTCTTCAGTTGTCCAGCTTAATCTTAATGAATTTTGAGACATTTCTAATCCGGAAGTTGCAACTCCACCTGCATTTGATGCTTTTCCTGGAGCAAATAATATTTTTGCTTTAAGAAAAACTTCAACGGCTTCAGGAGTAGATGGCATGTTTGCTCCTTCAGCTACACAAATACAACCATTTGCTATAAGTGTTTTTGCTTCTTCTTCATTCAATTCGTTTTGAGTAGCACATGGTAATGCCACATCGCATTTTACTTCCCACGGGCGTTTTCCTGCAACATATTTAGCATTCGGATATGTTTTTAGATAGTCACTAATTCTACCGTAATTTACATTTTTGATGTCCATTACACATGCTAATTTAGCAGCGTCAATACCATCAGCGTCATAGATATAACCTGCAGAATCTGATAGTGTTACCACTTTTCCACCTAATTGAGTTGCTTTTTCAGCGGCATATTGCGCAACATTTCCAGAACCTGAAATAACAACAGTTTTCCCTTTGAAGCTATCTCCTTTAGTTCCTAACATACTTTGAGCAAAATAAACATCACCATAACCTGTAGCTTCTGGGCGAATTAAAGAGCCCCCAAAAGAAATTCCTTTACCTGTTAAAACTCCAGTAAATTCATTTCTCAATCTTTTATATTGACCAAACATATAACCTACTTCTCTTCCTCCAACACCAATGTCTCCAGCTGGAACATCCGTATCAGCTCCAATATGTTTAGATAATTCGGTCATAAAGGCTTGACAAAAACGCATGATTTCTATATCCGATTTGCCTTTTGGGTCAAAATCTGCTCCACCTTTACCACCACCCATTGGTAATGTTGTCAAACTATTTTTAAAAGTTTGCTCGAAAGCTAAAAATTTTAAAATGCTTAAATTTACAGAAGGATGAAAACGAATTCCTCCTTTATAAGGTCCAATTGCTGAATTCATTTGAATTCTATAACCTCGGTTTACCAAAGTATTTCCAGCGTCATCTATCCAAGTAACTCGGAACATTATGATACGCTCTGCTTCAACCATTCTCTCCAAAAGCATTTTGTTTTGGTATTTTTTATTTTCTTCAATAAAAGGAATTACAGTTTCTGCAACTTCCTTAACAGCCTGCATAAATTCAGGTTCGTTTGGATTTCTTTTTGAAACTGCTTCAATAAAAGTTGTAATACTTTGTGACATGATTTATAGATTATTAGCGTTTAAGAAAACGTTTTCGTTAATTGGCGACAAATATACATTTTTATAAAAATAGGATGAAATTTTTTTTCATCTATTCAACAATTTTGTTTCCTATAATATAATTTCTCAAATAACTTCCTTACTGCTAGTATATTTATACCTAATTTATATTTTTAACGATTAATAAAAAGTATTTTTTTTATTTTATTTTATAAGTGAATGATGTTTTTATATATTTGTCGAGAATAGATTTAATTTATATGCAAATGCCCAAGTATTTTATCGCAATATTCTTGTTTTTATTTGGTTACTCCAATAAAACAATTGCTCAATTTGGTTTTTCTCATGAAGTTGGTATTATTGCTGGGCCTGTTGCATTTCAATCCGATTATGGTGAAAGACATGATTACAACACCAATGCTGGAAATACAGGTTATGGTATTGGACTTATTCACTACTTAAACTTCTCTTATAAAGCGGATTGTAATTGTTATACTCCTGAAACTTATTTTAATGATCACTTCAAATTAAGAAGTGAATTGTCATACAACAAAACAAAACTTAGACATTATGGTGAGTATGTTGATGGAGACAGAAAGAAACTTTTCAATCGTCAACTTAGAGCAATGAGAGGAAGTACCGCAGTAACTAATATCGGGATGCAATTGGAATATTTCCCTTTTAGCATTAGAGATTTTACTTCTACGGTTGGTTCTTTAGCTCCTTTTATAAGTCTTGGTGGTCAATTTAGTTTTTATGATCCTGAAGCATATTCGACTCTTGGTAGATTAGATCAAACTTCAACAACTCCTGTAAAATATTTTGGTGCAACGCAAAATGGAAGCGGAACTGTTTGGTCTGTTGTTGGAAGTGTTGGAACTAGATATAAATTAACACCAATTTCGGATTTGATGGTTGATTTAAGATTGCAATATTATTTTTCCAATTGGGTTGATGGTTTAAATCCAAATCCAAGTTTATATCCAGAAAACAAAGCCAATGATTGGTTAGTATGGTTTAATGTAGGTTATATCTATTATATTCAATAAAATCTTAATAAATAATATAAAAAAAGCCAATACAATGTATTGGCTTTTTTTATTTAAGCTAGTGCTTGTTTTAAATCTTCTATTAAATCATCCGAATCTTCTATTCCGACACTCAATCGAACTAAATCATCGGTAATCCCTATTTCTTTTCTTTTATCTTCCGGAATAGAGGCGTGTGTCATCATAGCAGGGTGATTCGCTAACGATTCTACTCCTCCTAATGATTCTGCTAGAGTGAAAACTTTTACTTTTTCTAAAAAGGAAATAGCGTCTTGTTTTAAGCCTGATACAAATGTAAAGGAAACCATTCCTCCAAATCCGCTCATTTGTTTTTTTGCAATTTCATGATTTGGGTGACTTGCCAGTCCAGGATAATAAACCCTTTTAATCTTAGGATGACTGCTTAAAAATGCCACTACTTTTTCACCGTTTTCACAATGTCTTTGCACTCTAAGATGTAACGTTTTAATTCCTCTTAAAACCAAAAAACTATCCATTGGGCCTAAAGTGGCGCCTGTAGCAAATTGTTGAAAATGCAATTGTTCTCCTAAGGCATCCTCCTTTACAATCAAAGCTCCCGCAATTACATCCGAATGTCCACCAAGATATTTAGTAGCGGAATGCATTACGATGTCTGCGCCTAAATCGAGTGGTCTTTGTAGATAAGGTGTAGCAAAAGTATTGTCAACAGCAAAAAGAATTTTCTTTGATTTTGTGATTTTAGCAATTTCTTGAATATCTACAATTTTCATCAATGGGTTTGTAGGTGTTTCTACCCAAACCAATTTGGTGTTTTCATTGATCAACGATTGGAATTTATCCAAATCATTCATATCTACAAAGTGAAATTTGATACCCGAATCTTTATAAATACGCGTAAACATTCGATACGTTCCACCATATAAATCATCCATTGCTATCACTTCATCTCCCGTTTTCAAAGAGCGTAAAACGCAATCCGTAGCGGCTAAACCAGAAGAAAATGCTAGTCCACGTGTTCCGTTTTCGATACTCGCTAAAGCATGTTCTAAAGCAGTTCTAGTGGGATTCGATGCTCTGCTGTATTCGTAATCTGGATTTACAGGTTGTCCCGGACTTACTTGCGCAAAAGTAGAGGTTTGATAAACCGGAGGCATTACTGCTCCTGTACTTGGATCATGGTGCTGTCCGCCATGAATGGTTTTAGTATTGAATTTCATTATTGATATATTTTTGCCAAAGATAGGAAGTTTGTTTTTGCAACGAAAACTCAAGGTCACAAAAATACGTGAAAGTAGCCCCGATTATAACGGCATCCTTTTTTGAGGCACGAAAAAAAGATACAGTGGAAAGCGGGAATTAGCTCCTAAAAAAATTAAATAAATTTACGAATGCTCATCATCATTCCGATATGCATTCCTTCATGGTAATAATTGAACGCTAATGCGTCTTCTACATTCCGCATCGTAAAGCCTGATGCTGATGTAAATTCTTGGTAGTTTTTGAAAATTCCAGCATTAAAATCCGATTTGGTTTGGTTGATCGTTTCGAACAATAAAGATTGAATTGTTGCTACTTCTTCTTGCGACGCATCGCTTTCAGGTTTGGTTCCTTTTTTATATTTCTCAAACAATTCTTCCGAAACCATCATAGGCAAACCTGATAATTTATACGCTAACATTTGCTGAACCACAACGATATGTCCGATGTTCCAAATCAGATTGTTGTTGAATCCAACTGGTATTTTATTCAATTGTTCTAAAGAATGGTTTTCGAGAAATTGTGCTAGCAATTTTCTACTCGTTCTTGTTATTTCGAAGACTTGATGCATGGTTTAAAATTTTACTAAAAATACTCATTTTAAGTTTCAAATGAATTTTCTTTGTAAAAAAGAATACCAATGAATAAAATTTATTATCTCGCTTCCTGCGACACTTGCAGGAAAATCATAAAATCGTTGCCTAAAAGCGATTCTTTAGTTTTTCATGACATCAAACAAAATCCGATAACCTCGGAGGAACTTGAAATAATGGGCCAATTGGCGGGAAGTTTCGAAGCGTTATTTAGTAGAAAAGCACAGTTGTATAAATCACTCGATTTGAAAAATACAGCATTAACAGAAGCCGACTTTAAAAGTTATATTTTATCTCATTATACTTTTTTAAGCCGACCTGTTTTTGTAATTGATGACAAAATATATATTGGAAACAGTCAAAAAGTAATTTTAGAAGTTCATAAAGCCTTATCCTAGATGTCAAAAAGAAATTTGGCTTTATTCGCTGCCACAATGGTTTCTATAATTTATGGACTAACCTTTACAATCGCGAAAGATGTAATGCCAAGCTACATTCTCCCGTTTGGTTTTATTCTGCTTCGAGTAAGCGGCGCTGTAGTTTTGTTTTGGGCTGTTTCCTTTTTAGGGCCAAAAGAAACGATTGCTTTGGCTGATTTTCCTCGAATTATTGCGGCTGCGTTTTTTGGTGTTGCTTTAAATATGCTGACTTTTTTTAAAGGATTGAGCCTAACTTCCCCTATTTCAGCTGCTGTTATTATGGTAACTACACCCATTATTGTTCTTATTCTATCTTCCATTTTGATGAAAGAAAAAATGAAAAAAAGAAAAATACTTGGAATCATTCTCGGATTGATGGGCACTGTGTTTCTAATTGTGTTTGGAAAATCGATTGGCAATGCCTCCAATGCTGGTCTAGGGAATTTATTGGTGTTCATCAATGCGGTTTCGTATGCGTGTTATTTGATTATCGTTAAGAAATTGATGGACAAATACAACGCTTTTACCTTTGTAAAATGGATTTATACTTTTGGATTTTTGATGGTTTTACCTTTTGGTTGGAATGAATTTTTCGCTATCGATTGGCATCAAATTCCAACTGATTTATATTGGAAAATAGGTTTTGTAATTCTTTTTTCTACCTTCTTTACATATCTTCTAAACTTATTGTCCATGCGGGAATTAAAACCAACAACGGTTGCGGTGTTTATCTATTTACAACCTTTATTCGCTGCAATTATAGCCGTGAGTTTGGGAAAAGATCACCTCAATATGGTCAAGATTGTAGCGGCGATTTTAATCTTCACCGGTGTTTATCTGGTAACTCAAAAAAAACCATCAACCGACAACTGATAACCGACAACCATTTTATTATCTTTGAACTCTTAGTGAAATAATATGATACAATCAATGACTGGTTTTGGTAAAGCCACTTTACAATTACCTTCTAAAAAAATTACCGTAGAAATTAAATCCTTAAACAGTAAAGGTTTGGATTTGAATGTTCGAATGCCTTCTGTTTATCGTGAACTGGAATTAGGTTTACGCAACGAAATAGCGCTACGATTAGAACGTGGTAAAATAGATTTTTCTGTGTATGTGGAAATGACAGGCGAACAAACCTCAACCAAAATTAATGTCCCGATTGTTAAAGCTTACATTCAGCAAATGAAAGCTGTAATTGCCGATGCTGACGAAACCGAATTGATGAAAATGGCGGTAAGAATGCCCGATGCACTCAAAACTGAACGTGATGAGATTGATGAAAATGACTGGACAGAAATTCAAAAAGTAATTCAAGAAGCATTGCAAAATATAGCGAAGTTCCGAATAGACGAAGGCCGATCTTTGGAAAACGAATTTCAATTGCGTATCGGAAATATTCGTCAATATATGACGGACGCTTTGGCTTTAGATCCAGAAAGAGTGCAAGCAATCAAAGACCGTTTGCAAACTGCCATTGAGGAACTTAAAGTAAATGTTGATGAAAATCGTTTTGAGCAAGAGCTTATTTATTATCTCGAAAAACTAGACATTACAGAAGAAAAAGTGCGTCTTACCACTCATCTTGATTATTTTATAGAAACCATCAAAGGGAAAGAAGCTAACGGAAGAAAATTAGGTTTTATTACTCAAGAAATGGGTCGAGAGATTAACACTATGGGCTCGAAAGCGAATCATGCTCAAATGCAAAAATTAGTGGTGATGATGAAAGATGAATTGGAGAAAATTAAAGAACAAGTATTAAATGTACTTTAATTTATAACGAAATAAACGCCATGGAAAAAGGAAAATTAATTGTGTTTTCAGCGCCTTCTGGTTCAGGAAAAACAACGATTGTTCGTCATTTATTAGGCATTCCTGAATTGAATTTAGAATTTTCTATTTCCGCGACATCACGGGAGCCAAGAGGAGAAGAAATTCACGGGAAAGATTATTATTTTATTTCTTTGTCGGAATTCAAAAACCACATCAAGTCCAATGATTTTTTAGAATGGGAAGAAGTCTATCGCGATAATTTCTATGGCACTTTAAAAAGTGAAATTGAACGCATATGGGCTCTCGGAAAGAATGTGATTTTTGATATTGATGTTGCGGGTGGATTGCGCATTAAATCAAAATTTCCGAACGAAACCTTAGCTGTTTTTGTCAAACCTCCAAGTATTGATGAGTTGAAAATTCGCCTCAAAAAACGTTCTACTGAAAGCGATGACAAAATCAATATGCGAATTGCAAAAGCTTCCGTTGAATTAGCAACAGCGCCACAATTTGATAAAATCATCAAAAATTACGACTTAGATGTAGCTAAAGAAGAAGCCTATCAGTTGGTGAAAAGTTTTATCAATACTGAATCCAAATAAATCACTATTTAATTAGAGTAAGCTATAATGAAAATTGGTTTGTATTTCGGAACGTTTAATCCCATACATATTGGACATTTGATTATTGCCAATCATATGGCTGAATATTCGGACCTGAAACAAATTTGGATGGTCGTGACACCTCACAATCCTTTAAAAAAGAAAGAAAACCTGCTTGATGACTACAAACGCCTCAATTTAGTTGCTTTGGCTACAGAAGATTTTCCAAAAATAAAACCTTCTGATATTGAATTCAAATTACCTCAGCCCAATTATACGGTGCATACCTTAGCGCATCTGCAAGACAAATTTCCTCAACATGAGTTTTCTTTAATCATGGGCGAAGACAATTTGAAGTCACTACATAAATGGAAAAATTATGACGTTATTCTTCAAAATCATGACATTTATGTATATCCTCGAATTTCTACTGAAACAGAAAATTTAGAGTTCAAAAATAATCCTAGAATTCACCTCATTGACGCTCCAATTGTTGAGATTTCGTCAACATTTATTCGCGAAAGCATCAAAAACAAAAAGAATATCCAACCGTTGATTCCTTATAAAGTTTGGGAATATATTGATTATAATAATTTATACAAGAAGTAGATTTTTAAAAGATTGTAATTCAATTTACTTAACATAGATTTACCAATAATCCTTTCTAAATTCTTTAATTTTACAACATTCATTTTAAAATAAAATCCCATGCTCAACTTCGAACTTTACAATCCAACCAACCTTATTTTTGGTAAAAATCAAATCGAAAAATTAGCGAGTCAAATTCCTGCAAATTCAAAAATACTTTTGGCTTACGGTGGTGGAAGTATTTTCCAAAACGGAATTTACAACAACGTAATCCAACAACTTAAAGGATTTGAAGTAGTAGAATATGGAGGCATCGAACCCAATCCACATTACGAAACTTTAATGAAGGCAGTTAACATCGTTAGAGAACAAAATGTCAATTTTATTCTAGCTATTGGTGGTGGAAGCGTTATTGATGGTGTCAAATTTATTTCCGCTGCAGTGCGTTTTGAAGGCGATCCCATGGAAATATTAAAAAAGAGAATTTTATTTACCGATATTTCGAAAGTAATTCCCTTTGGAACTGTATTAACGATTCCGGCTACTGGAAGCGAAATGAATTCCGGCGCTGTTGTTACCATTGAAGCTACCCAAGAAAAATTAGTATTAGGAGGAAGTGCTTTGTTTCCTAAATTTTCGTTTTGCGACCCAACAGTTATTCATTCCTTACCGAAAAGACAACTTCAAAATGGGGTCATTGATGCCTATACGCATGTGCTGGAGCAGTATCTCACCTATCCTCATGACGCAATATTACAAGATCGAATTGCTGAAAGTATTCTGCAAACATTAGTTGAAATTGGTCCAGGAGTGGTCGAAAATCCAACCGATTACAAATTAGCTTCCAACTTTATGTGGTGCTGCACTATGGCACTCAATGGACTTTTAAATAAAGGCGTTCCTGTAGATTGGGCTACCCACATGATTGGTCATGAACTCACAGCACTTTACAACATTGATCACGCAAGAACATTGGCAATCATCGGCCCAAATTTATACCGTGTGCTTTTCGAAACCAAAAAAGAAAAATTGGCACAATACGGAGAACGTGTTTGGCAAGTAAGCGGAAATACCGTTGATGACAAAGCAAATCAAGCCATCGAAAAAACAGTAGCTTTTTTCCATACCATGGGCATGCAAACCAAACTATCTGAATGCACTACTGAGTATAAAAACACAGCCGATTTTATCGTCAATCGTTTTGAAGAAAGAGGTTGGAAAGCCTTGGGAGAAAAGCAAAACATCACTTTAGAAAAAATAAAAGAGATTGTTGAAATGAGTTATTAAAATCATCCTTCCAAAATTCAAAAGGCGTTCAAAACAAGTTGCTTTGAACGCCTTTTTACTAAAACAAAACGTAACTAACTAGATAATCTGTATACTAACCAATTTATACCTTGATAACGATACGTTTTTATAAGTATTGTATTGAATTTCAAAACAATACGTTAAATTTTTAAAATTGTTTAAAATCCATTGTTTTTTTGATCGTTTCATGTTCGTTTTTTTTTAGTTACTTTTGAAACCATATAGTTTCCACATTTTAAATTTTGCTTTATTATAAATTGAATTAGGAGCTATTCCCGCTATCCGCTATATCTTTTTTGCTGGTCTGCTTTGCGTTTACTAGTAAATTTTTCTAAGCAAAAAAGGATGTCGCTACTATCGGGGCTAAACCATAAAATCCAAATGACAGAATATCCTAAATTTGCGGTAATTGGAGGTGGTAGTTGGGCTACTGCTATTGCTAAAATGTTGTGTGTCAATCTTCCTGAAATCGCATGGTATATGCGAAACGAAGAAGCTATCGAACATATCAAAAAACACCATCACAATCCAAATTATTTAAGTTCGGTAGAATTTCATGTCGAAAAACTGAAACTTACAAGCAACATCAACGAAGCCGTTGCTTATGCCGATTATATCATTTTCGCTATTCCCTCTGCTTTCTTAAATACGGAATTGTCAAAACTTACCGAAAGTTTAGAGGGAAAAATTATTTTTTCCGCCATTAAAGGAATTGTTCCTGAAACGAGTTTAATTGTCGGAGAACATTTCAATAAAGTATACCATATTCCTTTCGAAAACATTGGCGTAATTACGGGTCCGTGTCACGCAGAAGAAGTGGCACTCGAACGCTTGTCATATCTAACCATTGCGTGTGGAGATTCTGCAAAAGCTAAAATCGTAGCCAAATGTTTGTCTGGAAATTACATCAAAGCGAAAATTTCTGATGACATTATCGGAACGGAATATGCAGCGATGCTTAAAAATATTTATGCTATTGCGGCTGGAATTGCTCACGGAATCGGTTACGGAGATAACTTTCAATCGGTGTTGATGAGCAACGGAATTCGCGAAATGAAAAAATTTATTCGCAAGGTTCATAAAATGAAACGCAACATCAATAACTCTGCGTATTTGGGCGATTTATTGGTTACCGGTTATTCGGTGTTTTCGAGAAATAGAATGTTCGGAAATATGATCGGAAAAGGTTATACTGTGCAAAGCGCTATGATGGAAATGAGTATGGTGGCTGAAGGCTATTATGCTACCAAAAGTGCTTGGGAACTGAATCAAAAATACGGTGCCAATACACCTATAATTGATGCGGTTTATAGCATTTTATACGAAGGTAAAGAAGCAAAAAAAGTATTTAAAAAACTGACCGACAAACTAGATTAATTTTTATATAAAAGAAGCAAGAGCCAAGAATCAAGCTATAATATCATGATTCTTGGCTCTTGCTTCTTGACTCTTTCCTCTTTCTATCGCACGATTACCCCATCCACAAACAAAATCGGAACTTCTTCAGCAAAGTCTTCATGAATAGCATGTGCTTTGAAAATATATTTTTTATCATACAAAGTATTTCCAATAAAGAATGTTACCATAAATTCGTTGTTGAGCACAAGGACACTTTTTTCAATCATTTCTATTTTGACAACAGAAACTGCTGGGACTTCCACAAAGGCATGGCGCAATAAAGATGTTTTTTTCATCTCACCTTCAAGAGTTCCGAAGGCTTGTGAAACCACCATAACTCCATCCAACTGGAAGTCGCTATCGTTGATAAGATAAACATACCAAACCTTTTCCATGAAGTCGTCACTCCATTCTTGGACAGCGGCTAGGAAAACGTTTTCTACGGTGGGGATGATGATGTCTTTTTTCATAACGGTTATTTCTTTTGAAAAGAGGAAACTTTAAAGTTCGTTATTTGTTGTTCCATTTTGAATGCGATGCCCTAGCCCCGATAGCAGCGATATCCTTTTGTTCTGGGGTTCAGAACAAAAGATTTAGCGCATAGCGGGAATAGCTTCTTACATTAAATACTTGATTTGAATTGCTCCAAGAAACGTACGTCGTTTTCGTAGAACATGCGAATGTCCCCAATTTGATAGAGCAACATGGCAATTCGTTCGATACCCATTCCGAAGGCGAATCCGTTATATTCGTCCGAATTAATGCCGCAGTTTTTCAAGACATTCGGGTCGACCATTCCGCATCCCATAATTTCTAACCAACCGGTTCCTTTGGTAATGCGATAATCGGTTTCTGTTTTCAAACCCCAATAAATATCGACTTCAGCACTTGGTTCGGTGAAAGGAAAATAAGACGGTCTTAAACGTATTTTTGATTTTCCGAACATTTCTTTGGTGAA
>CANHMG010000044.1 GCA_947461795.1 Flavobacteriaceae bacterium
ACATTTATTCTGTTACATTGAATTCTGAACGTGCAAATTTAATGTATTTTTGCACGGAATACTTGATTTCAACATGGAAAATAATTTTAAAATGATTGCCAAAACCTTTTTTGGTTTTGAAGAAATACTTGCCAAAGAACTGAGAATGTTAGGTGCACAAGACGTTGAAGAAGGCATTCGGATGGTTAGTTTTAAAGGAGACAAAGGATTTATGTATAAAGCGAATTTGTCCTTGAGAACTGCTTTGAAAATCTTAAAACCAATTTATTATTTCCGTGCTAATACAGATGAAGCCTTGTATAAAGGCGTTTCTGGTATCAATTGGTCGCAGTTTATGAATTCGAATCAGACGTTTGTCATTGATACGACCGTACATTCGGATTATTTCAAACATTCGCAATTTGTTTCTCAAAAGAGTAAAGATGCGATTGTAGATCAATTCCGAAATAAAACCGGACAGCGTCCGAGTGTGGATAAAGATTATCCAGACGTACGCATCAACATTCATATTGATAAAGATCAAGTTTCCGTCGCTTTAGATACTTCGGGTGTTTCTTTGCACCAACGCGGCTATAAAACGGCAACGAATATTGCGCCGATAAATGAAGTACTTGCCGCTGGAATGATTTTACTTTCGGGTTGGGATGGGCAAGGCGATTTCCTAGATCCGATGTGTGGCAGTGGAACTATTTTGGCAGAAGCAGCGATGATTGCATGTAATATTCCGGCGAATATTAATAGAAAAGAATTTGCTTTCGAGAAATGGAACGATTGGGACAATGATTTGTTTGATCGGATTATGGATTCGTCGTTGAAGAAAGTTCGAGAGTTTCATTACACGATTAAAGGCTATGACAAAGCACCGAGTGCGGTTCAAAAAGCGAAAGACAATATTAAAAATGCGAATTTAGAAGAATACATAACCATTCAAGAAAAGAATTTCTTTGATACGGAAAAGGAAAGTAAAGGCCCGTTGCACATGGTTTTTAATCCACCTTATGGGGAAAGATTGGATATTGAAATGGAGCGTTTTTACCGAGAAATAGGAGATACGTTGAAACAAAATTACCCTGGTACGAATGCATGGTTTATCACCGCAAATTTAGAAGCTTTGAAGTTTGTTGGTTTGAAACCTTCCCGAAAAATCAAATTATTCAACGGAAGTTTGGAAGCACGTTTGGTGAAGTATGAAATGTATGAAGGAAGTAAACGTGCGAAGTTTAACGATTTTGATGCCGCTAAAAACGAATAATAAATTTAAGATATAATGACTAAATTACAACTGAGAGCTTTTCTTTTTCAACTACTTTGTTTTGGAATTCTATTTATAGGTTTTCGATTTCTAATTGGAAAATACACGAATCTAACAGGGATATGGATTCCATTGACTGCCTTTGTGGTCGGAACATTATTATCGCCACAATTTCAAGCAGTAAAAACCAATGATGGCGAAAAATTGTTTATGAAATGGATTTTTATGAAAGGCGTGAAGCAAATTAAATAATTTTCAAATTATTTCTTCTTAGGGGAAGCAACCGGCAACACTTTCTTCTTGTAAATCGGAATCAAATAGGAAATGGTATAATTAAATCCCGCGCCAAATGTACCTTCATAGGTTCTGTTGAATCCTGGAATGTACAAATTATCGAAATTCTCAGGGGTTTTATTATTGACTAATTTGTTTGCTCTAAAGCTAAAACCAACATAAAAGTTATTGAGTACTTTAGCTTTTATTCCCAATACAACTTCTACCCATTGAGCAGATAAACCGTCGAATTTCTCTCCTGATTCTATGGTTTGCGAAGACGTAAAATACGGATAACGATTGTAGATAGCATAGGAATTTAGGGTTTGACTAAATGAACTTACTCCATAGCGTGCACCAACATACACCATGTTTTCCATATCCAACCAATTCTCATACAAATTATAATCAAAACCGACCTTAAAGTAAGTTCCTTTGGTGGTAAAATTCAATAAATCATCCTCCACTGTTTTATTTTCATTGCCTAATTCCCCTGCGATATAATATCTTTTAGACAGACGATAATCACCTACTACTTCCAAGCCTCGATAATCTTTTTCATAAAAAGCACGAGTTAACTTAAATAAATCAATACCAACGCGAACACCATATCGATTGGTTTTCGTTGGGACACTATCGGTTTTTTTCTCTTGGGCATAGTTTACAAATGAAGTAAACACCAAGACAAGACTAAAAAGAAATGCTAAGGTGTGTTTCATTTTCATTTGAAATATTTGATTGTAATACCGTGATATTTTTCATCCATAAACCATCTAAACTTTCTGAATCGGTTTGTGTAAATGGATTGGTAGCGTCTAAGGTAAATAGTGTTTTGTAACCACAAGCGCGGGATACATATACATTGTTTCGAGTATAATCGAATTGTAATTGATCCGAATTTATAAATGCTGGATTACTATTTTCGTAATTTAAAATGAATTGGTATTTAGAAATATCTCTAGTGATATCTAGAGGAATTTGAATTTTACTCACACCATTAAAAAGGATGACCGTATTTAATCCTTCGCCAAGAATCCCTAAATTCGTTACGTTTTTGGTTAAAGTTGGATTCGTTAAATCATAAAAATCAATGATTAGTCGAGGTGTAGTTGAAGTATTCTCACTACAGATATCATCCTTTTCACAACCAGAAAAAATGACTGCCACTAAAAAAACGAGTATAACTATTCTATTCATAAACCTTAATTCTAGTTTTTTTATTCTAAATTCTTTACTCTTTTCTCTATTATCTCAATTCCAAAAGTACAACATTTTCTACATGATGCGTTTGCGGAAACATATCTACAGGACGAACACGAGTTACTTTATATTTTTCATCCATCAATGCCAAATCACGTGCTTGTGTTGCCGAATTGCAGCTGACATAGACAATTTTCTTTGGAGCAATTTTAAGGATTTGTTCAATTACATCTTTGTGCATACCGTCTCGTGGAGGATCAGTAATAATCACGTCTGGTTGACCATGTTGCACAATAAATGCCTCGTTGAAGACGACTTTCATATCGCCTACAAAGAATTCGCAATTGGTAATTTCGTTGCGTTTCGCATTTTCTTTTGCATCGAGAATGGCTTCTGGAACACTTTCCACACCAATTACTTTCTTCGCTTTTTTAGAGACGAATTGGGCAATGGTCCCCGTTCCTGTATACAAATCATAGACGATTTCATTACCTGTTAAACCAGCAAAATCTCTAGTAATCTTATACAACTCATACGCTTGAGCCGAATTGGTTTGATAGAATGATTTGGCGTTGATGCTAAAATGTAAACCTTCCATTTCCTCTAGGATGTAGTCACGCCCTTTATACAAATGCACTTTTTGGTCATAAATCGTATCGTTGGGTTTGCCATTGATGACGTATTGTAAGGAAGTAATCTGTGGAAATTTCTCGAAAAGGTGATTCAATAATAATTCTCTATTGGCTTTGTCTTCTTCAAAAAATTGCAATAAGACCATGATTTCACCCGTAGATGCCGTGCGAATCATCAACGTACGCAACAAGCCTTCATGGGCTCTTGGATTGAAAAAGGATAAATTATTTGCGTTTGCAAAATCACGAATTTCATTCCGAATGGCATTGGATGGATCTTCTTGTAAATGACATTTAGTAATATTGAGAATCTTATCCCACATTTTAGGGATATGAAATCCTAAGGCATTTCGGTTTCCTAAATCTTCGGTTGAGTCGATTTCTTTTTCCGTCAGCCAACGCGCATTCGAGAATCCGAATTCCATTTTGTTTCGATAAAAGAATTGTTTTTCCGAACCTAAAATTGGTTCAAATTCTGGGAGTTCGACTTTTCCGATGCGTTGCAAATGATTTTTGACTTCATTTTGCTTGTAAAAAAGCTGTTGCGAATAGTTCATGTTCTGCCATTTACAACCACCACATACCCCGAAGTGTTCACAAATCGGTTCGATACGGTGTTCGGAAAATTCATGAAAACGAATTGCTTTGCCTTCATAATACGCTTTTCTTTTTTTGAAAGTTTGCACATCGACAACATCGCCTGGAACGACATTAGGGATAAAGATGACTTTGCCATCGGGAGCTTTGGCAACAGAAACACCTTTAGCGCCTGCATCCAAGACTTTAATATGATCAAATATGATTTTGTCTGTTATTTTCTTTGCCATGGCGCAAAAGTAGGGAAAGTTTGTTAGTTGTGAAAACGATAATTCAGTGGGTAAGTTTAAAATGTCAAATTCACATTTTTGTTAAATATTTATGTGGAAAATGCTCCCACTATATCGATATACCCATTTCCAACTTTTCCCTATATTTACCCAAAATATCTAACACATGTGTGCTACAACAAACAAGAATGAATTTATGCAGGAAGCCATTCGCCTGTCGATAGAAAATGTAACGAGTGGTAAAGGCGGCCCTTTCGGCGCTGTCATTGTAAAAGACGGAAAAATCATCGCTCGCGGCGCCAATCAAGTAACTTCTTCAAATGATCCTACTGCTCATGCTGAGGTGGTGGCGATACGAAATGCCTGCAAGGAATTAGGAAGTTTTCAATTGGATGGCTGTGAAATTTATACCAGTTGCGAACCTTGCCCGATGTGCCTAGGTGCGATTTATTGGGCTCGCCCAGATCGAATGTATTTCGCCAACACCAAAAAAGACGCAGCAGATATTCAATTCGATGATCAATTTATTTACGAAGAATTGGAAATTCCATACACCAACCGCAAATTAGAAACGATTCCGTTGATGCGAGAAGAAGCATTAGAAGCCTTTCGCCTGTGGACAGAAAGTATCAACAAAATAGAATATTGATTCCCAGATTTTCATGATTGAATTCCTATTAAATAATCGAAAAATACAAACCGATAAAGCGCCAACAACGACTTTACTCGATTTTATTCGATACGACGAAAACTTGCGTGGCACCAAAATAGGTTGCCGAGAAGGTGATTGTGGCGCCTGTACAGTTTTGATTGGCACGATAAATAGCGGAAAGTTAGACTATCGAAGTGCGACTTCTTGCTTGACGCCATTGCCGAATGTTCACGGAAAACATGTGGTCACCGTCGAAGGACTCAATTTGCCAAACAAACTCAATCAAGCACAACAAGCGATGGTCGATTGTTCGGGGACGCAATGTGGTTTTTGCACACCTGGTTTTGTCAACTCGATGTGTGGATTTGCCTTAAATACAACGCAGCCCACTTTAGAAAGCGCTATTAGTGCCATTGACGGCAATATTTGTCGATGCACAGGTTATAAATCGATAGAACGCGCTGCTGCAAAACTTACGCAAGAGTTACAGTGGAAAGATGTTAATCAACCGCTATCGTGGTTGGTAGAACACGATTTTATTCCAGATTATTTTTTAGAAGTAGAAGAGAAACTGCAAAGTTTTAATATAGAATACAGCACCGAAGGTCAAATACCCATTGGTGGCGGAACAGATTTATACGTTCAAAAACACGACGATTTGCACGACATGAATATGGCGTATTTGTTCGATCGATCTGAACTCAACGGAATTACTTTTGAGGGTTCAAAGTGCATTTTAAAATCTGCGGTTACGGTTACAGATTTAATTGAAAATGAAACCTTATTAAATGCCATTCCAAATTGGTATAATTACCTTAAATTAGTGTCTTCAACGCCAATTCGAAACATTGGAACCATTGCTGGAAATTTGGCGAACGGATCTCCAATTGGCGATTTTACAATCATCCTTTTGGCAATGAATGCCCAATTGACTTTAACCAACAAGAACGAAGAATCACGAAATGTGGCACTCAAAGATTTCTATTTGAGTTATAAAGTGCTCAATAAGACCGAAGACGAAATCATCACTGAAATTACATTCGACTTACCTTCAAAATCAACACAGTTTCATTTTGAAAAAGTGTGTAAACGCCAGTATTTAGATATCGCAAGTGTCAATACTGCGATAACAATTACCATGAATGGCGATGTGATTCAAGAAGCGCATTGTTCCATTGGTGGCGTTGGACCGATTCCGAAATTCCTATCGCAAACTAGTGAATACCTCACTAATAAATCCATTGAACCTAAAGTAGTTTTGAGAGCAGAAGTTATTCTTCAAACCGAATTGTCTCCCATGAGCGACGCACGAGGAACCAAGGAATACAAAAGACTGTTGGCGCGACAATTGTTTTTCGCTCATTTCATCGCCTTATTTCCGGAATCCATCAAAATGAGTGACCTGATATGATAAATATAGATGCCCATAATCACGTAAAAGGAAAGTCCATTTATTTGGATGACATTCAAGAAATGAAAGGCACTTTGTATGCTTTGCCTTTTGATGCGACGGTTGCTCACGCTAAAATTAAAAGCATCGATTTGCATAAAGCGCTACAACGCAATGGTATTGTTACGATACTAACTGCGAAAGATATTCCAGGGGAAAATCAAATTGGTGGCATCATTCCAGATGAACCTTTATTCGCCGATGGAGAAGTACATTTTAGAGGTCAAGTGATCGCATTAATTATCGGAACTTCCGAACATCATTGTCGACAAGCGGCCAAATTGATTCACGTTGAATATGATGAATTGCCGGTAATCACCGACGCTCGTGAAGCACAACGACAAAACAAATTGATTATTCCTCCTCGAACTTTTACATTGGGAAATACCGCCGAAGCCTGGTCGCAATGTGATCATATTTTCGAAGGCCGCACCGATGTTAATGGTCAGGAACATTTATATATAGAAACGCAAGGTGCCTACGCTCGTCCGAAAGAAGATGGCAGTATTGTCGTTTCGTCATCAACGCAAGGTCCAACTGCGGTTCAGAAAATGGTTGCTCGTGTACTCGGAATTCCAATGCACAAAGTTGAAATTGACACCGTTCGTTTGGGCGGTGGCTTCGGCGGAAAAGAAGATCAAGCGACGCCTTGGGCAGTGATGGTTGCTTTGGCATCACAACTTTTGCATCAACCAGTAAAAATGGCAATGCATCGCATGGACGATATGCGCATGACCGGAAAGCGCCATCCATATTCCTCAGATTTCAAAATTGGATTGTCCAAAGATTTAAAAATACTCGCCTACGAAGTAATCCATTATCAAAATGCAGGCGCAGCAGCCGATTTGTCTCCAGCGGTGATGGAACGGACGTTGTTTCACTCCACCAACGCGTATTATGTTCCGAATGTTATCGCAAAAGCGTACAGTTGTAAAACCAATTTGCCTCCGAACACTGCATTTCGTGGATTTGGCGGACCGCAAGGAAAGTTTGTCATCGAAGCAGCTATTGTCAAAGCAGCGGAATCGTTGGGTGTTAGTCCAGCAGAAATTCAAAAAGCCAACTTGGTAGTCGATGGCAATGAATTGTCCTATGGACAAATTCTGCAACAAACCAATGCGCACGCTAGCTGGGATTCGAGCATGAAAACTTATGAATTTGCCACGCAGAAACAGCGCGTAGCAGATTTCAATACTAACAATTCAAGATATAAAAAAGGATTGGCCGTGCAACCGATTTGCTTCGGGATTTCCTTTACCAATACGATGATGAATCATGCGCGTGCGTTAGTTCACATCTACCACGATGGAAGTGTTGTCGTAAGCACTGGTGCAGTCGAAATGGGACAAGGCGTCAATACGAAACTCCTGCAAATCGTCACCCAAACCTTTGGCATTTCACCTTCGAAAGTGCGTATCGAATCTACGAATACGTTACGTGTTGCCAATACGTCGCCAACAGCGGCAAGTGCTGGGGCAGACTTAAATGGGAAAGCCTTAGAAATGGCTTGTAACGCCTTGTTGGGTCGATTGAAAACAGTCGCTCAAAACGAACATAACGCTTCGGAAATTCAAATCAAAGACGAACAGGTATTTGCCGATTCAAAGGCGACCGACATGACTTGGAACGATTTGATTTTAAAAGCATTTACGCTTCGTGTGGCGTTGAGTGAAAATTCGCATTATGCAACGCCAACGATTCATTACGATAAAACCAAAGAGAAAGGACATCCTTTTGCGTATCATGTGTATGGAACTGCGATTGTCGAAGTAACGGTAGATTGTTTGAAAGGAACGTATGATTTTGACAGCGTCAATATTGTGCATGATTTTGGTGAAAGTATGAACAAAGACGTTGACAACGGTCAAATTGAAGGCGGCTTGGTGCAAGGCATCGGCTGGATGACACTCGAAGAAATTGTCTACAACGAACAAGGTCGATTGGTGTCGAATGCGCTTTCTACTTATAAAGTGCCTGATATTTATTCTGTGCCGAAATCGATTCATATTACACACTTAGAAACCGAAGGTCACGAATTGGCCATCAAGAAATCAAAAGCTGTTGGTGAACCGCCGTTGATGTATGGTTTGGGCGCTTACTTTGCGATTCGCGCTGCGGTAAAAGCTTTCAATCCAAGGGCGGATTTGGCTGTCAATGCGCCGTATACACCGGAAAAAGTGTTGATGGATTTGTATAAAAAATCATAAACTACTTCTAATCTGTAGCTTATGGTAATTGATTTTTATAGTAAAGTAAAAGCACTTCTTCAGACCAATCAGCAAGGTGTTTTGATGGTGGTTGTAGCCAACGAGGGCAGCAGTCCAGGTCGAAAAGGCTTCAAAATGTTTGTTTCAAAAAACCAAATGCACGGTACGATTGGCGGCGGCATCATGGAGCATAAGTTGGTCGAATATGCGCGAAGTTTATTAGAAAAATCAACCTTCAAGCCTTTTGTCAAACACCAAATTCACGATAAGTCTGCGCCATCCGATCAATCGGGAATGATTTGTTCCGGTCGACAAACGATTGCTTTTTTTGCTTTGAATGCTGGAAGTCTTCCTTGGATTGACTCGATTTTAAATTCACAAAACGGAAAAATCTCTTACTCAGAAAATGGCATTCACCTAAAGACTACAACTAATGCAACAGAATGGGAATTTATCGAACCCATTTCGCTACCAAATCAAGTATATATTATAGGAGGTGGTCACGTCGGTTTGGCCTTGAGTGAGGTGATATCTCGATTGGATTTTGAAATTCATTTGCTCGATCATCGCGAGAATCTTAATACCATGGAGGCGAATAGCTTTGTACAGTCAAAACAAATCGTCGAATTTGAAACCATAGAACAACATATTCCAGAAACTGAAAATACTTACGTTGTGATTATGTCTTTTGGATATCGCACCGACGACATCATCATTCGTCGTTTGTTGGGCAGAAAATATAAATTTATCGGCATGTTGGGAAGTCAAGAAAAGATGAAAACCTTATATAAAAATCTCTTGTCCGACGGATTTTCTCAAGAGCAATTAGATCAAGTTCATGCTCCGATTGGTCTCGATATCAAAAGCGAAACTGCGGCAGAAATTGCCATCAGCGTGGCCGCACAATTGATTCAAATTAAAAATAAAGGATTACGATGATATCCGTTGATGAGGCTTTTTCTATCTTAAACAAGGCTACTTTTTCTCCACAAGAAGTGGAAGTTTCTTTGCGTGATGCTCATTCATTTATACTAGCAGAAACTTTGATTTCCCCGATTTCCATGCCGCCGTTCCGTCAAGCCAATATGGACGGATTTGCACTTTCGTTGCACGACGAATTAACCTATGACATTGTCGGCGAGATCAAAGCTGGTGATTTTTTCGATGGGCAACTACAACCAGGTCAAGCGATGAAAATCTTCACCGGAGCTGCGCTTCCCGATTCAGCGCAAGCAGTGATTCAAATTGAAAAAGTGACCGTAATTAATCAGCAATTGCAACTTCAAGAAAGTGTCAAACCCGAAACCAATGTCCGTCCCTTAGGTTCTCAAATTGAAAAAGAAACTGTGGCTTTAGAAAAAGGTTCGTTGCTAAATCCTGCCGCAATAGGTTTTCTAGCGGGTTTAGGGTTTACTTCGGTGAAAGTTTATTCGAAACCCAAAGTGGGAATTGTGATTACTGGCAACGAATTGGTGCAAGCTGGACAGCCTTTGGCAAACGGGAAAGTCTACGATAGTAATTCCATTATGTTGAAAGTAGCTTTGCAGTCGGCACACTATCAACAATTAAAAACGTATCAAGTCGAAGATACTTTCGAAGCAACTAAAGCGGTATTGCAACAAGCCATCAAAGAGAATGACGTCATCTTAGTTTCAGGTGGAATATCTGTTGGCGATTATGATTTTGTTGGCAAGGCGTTGCAAAGTTTAGCAGTGGAAACCTTGTTTTATAAAGTGAATCAAAAGCCTGGAAAACCATTGTATTGCGGGAAATTACAGGACAAGATGATCTTTGCGTTACCTGGAAATCCGGCGGCAAGTTTGACTTGTTTGTATGTGTATGTCCTGCCGACTTTAAATCGAATTTCTGGAAAAAACGCTTCGTATAAGTCATCAATTTCGAAACCTTTGGCGCACGATTACGAGGTAAATAATTCGAGAAGTCAGTTTTTGAAAGCAATTTTAGTAGATGATGAGGTTGCTATATTACCGCATCAAGATTCATCAATGTTAGATTCGTTTGCTTTGGCAAATGCGCTGGTCTTTGTGCCAGAAGGTAATTATCAATTAAATAAAGGCACTCAAGTAGGCGTTTATTTACTTTAAAAATATATAAATGAATCTACTAAGAATCAATAAAATTGCATCAATTACAATACTATTTTGGCTTTTGAAAATAGTCGCTACTACCTTGGGGGAAACTTTAGGCGATTACATTTCAATGACTTTAGATTTGGGCTATTTGACGGGAATTGCGATTACTGCGGTGCTGTTTTTAGCTTTTGCATATCATCAAGTCCGAAGCAAAAAATACCAGCCGATTTCGTTTTGGCTAGTCATCATTGCAACGACTACATTAGGAACTGAAATCTCGGATTTTATTGATCGAAGTCTGCACTTGGGCTACACTTTAGGAAGTGTAATTTTGTTCGCTGGATTGTTAATTACCTTATTCATTTGGCATCGAAAATACAAAAGCATCGAAGTCGCGACGATTACAGAATCAAACAAAGAAATTTTGTTTTGGATTGCCGTATTGTTTTCAAACAGTCTGGGAACCGCTTTTGGAGATTATTTGAGCGATGTGGTTGGATTTAGTTATTTGCAAGGTGCCATGGTAACCAGCGCTATCATTTTACTTGTTGTTGCGTTGCATTATCTGACCAAAATCAACGAAGTGTTTTTGTTTTGGTTGGCGTTTGTTTTTACCCGACCATTTGGAGCCACTTTCGGCGATTTTCTCACCAAGCCAATTGCAAAAGGAGGACTCGATTTAGGTACACTGCAAGCCTCTGTAATTTCGATTCTAGTCATGACAGTCCTTTTGTATTTCGAAGTTCATAAGTTGAAGTCAACCCCAAAACAATAAAGTTCCAAATTCATTTATAAAGCATAAAGAATAGTGTATATCTTTGTTTTCCTTCAATTAGTAAATTTATGAAATCAAAAATTACACTTTTAGCAGCATTTTTTCTCTTTCTAAACATTGCAGTTGCTCAAGTAAAAACGGTCAGCGAATCTGTTTTTAACATTGGTGAAATCAAGACGATTCAATCGAAGATCCTCAATGAAAGAAGAACTTTGAATATCTATTTGCCACCAACTTACAACAAAGATAAAGCCTATCCAGTACTATATTTACTTGATGGTTCCGCCAACGAAGACTTCTTACATATAGTAGGTTTGGTGCAGTTTTATAATATGCAATTTCAAATGCCTGATTTTATCGTTGTGGGTATCGCCAACGTCGATCGCAAAAGAGATTTTACCTTTCCGACCGATGCCGCCGATCTAAAGAAAGAGTTTCCAACTACAGGCGGTTCTGCAAAATTTATCAATTTTATTGAAAGTGAATTGCAACCTTATATTCAATCAAAGTACAGTACAACAGATACTAAATTTATTATTGGACAATCATTAGGTGGACTTTTAGCCACAGAAATTTTGTTAAAAAAGCCGCAACTGTTTACGCATTATTTGATTGTTAGTCCAAGTTTGTGGTGGGATAATGAGAGTCTACTAAAAAATGCTCCAGCGCTTTTAGAACAAAATAAAAACAGGACTGCGGAAGTTTATGTAGCTGTCGGTATGAAAGAACATGTAACTATGATTAAAGATGCAAAAGACATGAGTATCGCGTTTAGAAATGCCAAAAATCCCAAAGTAAGATTTGATTTTATGGAAATGACCAACGAAAATCACGCTTCTATTTTGCACCAAAGTATCAACGATATTTTCAAAAAAATGTACCCGTTGAAAGAATAAGAATGGAAATAGTTGATTTGTTACAAGTACCATTATTGCTTTTGCTATTACCCATTGTGGCGTTTTTGTATGCCAGCGTCGGTCACGGTGGCGCCAGTGGTTACTTGGCTTTGATGAGTCTTTTTGCATTTCCTATTGCCTTCATGAAACCCACTGCTTTGGTGTTGAATATCATCGTTTCTGGAATTTCGTTTTACTTTTATTTTCGAGAAAAACAATTCGATTGGAAACTATTCTATCCATTCGCTTTGACGTCGATTCCTTTTTCCTTTTTAGGTGGATTACTTACCATTGAAACGCATTTATATAAAGTGATTTTGGCGACAGTCCTGATTTTTGCAGTTTTAAGGCTACTTGGCATTTTTGGTAAAGAAAAAAAGGAGTTGCAATCTATTAATTTTTCTCTGGCATTATTAATCGGTGCGCTTATCGGATTCTTATCTGGACTCATCGGAATTGGTGGCGGCATTATCTTAAGTCCAGTTTTGCTGCTCTTGGGTTGGGCCACAATGAAACAAACTGCCGCAGTTTCCGCGTTATTTATCTTGGTCAATTCGATCGCGGGACTTCTTGGATTTATAAGCAAAGGAGAATCATTACCAATCTCATCCTTTTTAGTCATTGCCATTGTGGCTGTCGGTGGCATTTTTGGCGGTTATTATGGAAGCAAGAAATTCGACACCGTTACTTTGCGCAATATTTTAGCTTTGGTATTGGGAATCGCAATTGTAAAACTTTACACCACTTAAAATGCAAATCAACCTGAAGTATTTTGGTTTGGTAGCCGATCAGACCAAAAAGAAAGACGAAGTGATTTTCTTTGAAGGCAATTCGATAACTTTGTTGGAAGTCCAAACAAGATTGCACGAAGCCTATCCTGAACTGACTTCAACTTTGTATTCCTTTGCAATCAATCAAACGTTGATACATGGAGACAGCGTGGTTAATAATCTGGACGAAATTGCCTTATTACCGCCATTTGCTGGTGGTTAAATGAACATTATGAATCGCTATCAACGTCAAATCGCACTACCCGAAATTGGAACGGCAGGTCAACAAAAACTGACCGATGCGAAAGTATTGGTGGTTGGCGCTGGTGGTTTGGGTTGCCCGGTTTTACAGAACTTGGCGGCTGCTGGCATCGGTACCATTGGTATCGTAGATGGCGATTTGGTGGAAGAAACCAATTTGAACCGTCAGTTTTTATACAATGATTCTGATTGCGAAAAAAACAAAGTTACTGCGGCTGCGGAAAGTCTCATTATTCAAAATCCCAACCTAAAAGTCATTCCGTTCACAAGCCATTTTAATCGTGAAAATGCTTTTGAAATAGTCGATGGGTTTCAAATCATCGTTGATTGTACGGATAATTTACCAACGAGATATTTAATCAATGACGTGGCATTGGTCAAAGGAATTCCTATGGTGTATGCATCGATTCATCAGTTCGAAGGGCAGTTGTCGGTTTTCAATTATCAAAACGGACCAACCTACCGTTGTCTATTTCCAGAAAAAGCAAATCTTGAAAGTGTTTCTTGCGTAGACGCTGGCGTTCTTGGAGTTATTCCCAATCTATTAGGTGTGATGCAAGCGAATGAAGTGCTGAAAATTATTCTTGGAATCGGAACTGTTTTGAGTGGAAAATTATGGTTGTATGACGGATTGCAAGCGTCATCGCAGACAATTTCCATTGAGAAAAATGCACTGGAAATTCAACACGGACTCCAAAATGGTTTGGCGCTCCGAAAACAATCACAGCATAAAGAAGTTAATGCAATTGACGCAGTTGCTTTTCTTACCGCCATCGAAAACACAGAAAATGTCATCATCGATCTTCGGGAAGATTTCGAAGAGCCACAATTAAATTTACCAAACATTCAAAAAGTTCCTATTGATCAATTGGAAAAATACTTGGAAAAGGTCGATAAGAATCAGAAAATAATTTTACTTTGTCAATACGGAAACAAAAGTCAATTGGCTGCAAATTATATTCTAAAACTGGGGTTTAACCAAGTTAGTCATTTGCAACAAGGTATTGCAGCTTTAGAGCAAACGAATCTATTTCAATCCTAAAATGAGTACAGAAAAAGTCAAAAAATCGTCTTTTATTCAAGGTCCAATCTCGTCCGATTTTATTGGCGAATCGATTGCGAAGCATCAAAGTAAAACCACGATTGGTGCGCACAATATTTTTTTAGGACAAGTTCGTGCGGATGAAATCGAAGGGAAGCAAGTAGTCGCTATCGAGTATTCTGCCTACGAGGAAATGGCGGAGCAAAGTTTATATGAGATTCGCGAAAGTGCTTTTGCTCAATTTGAATTATCTTGCTTGCATATCTATCACAGTCTGGGCGAAGTAAGAGTCGGCGAGATTTGTTTGTTTGTATTTGTTTCCGCTCCACGACGAAAAGTAGTTTATGAAGCCTTAGAATTTTTAGTCGAAGCCATTAAAGAAAAAGCGCCAATTTTTGGGAAGGAAATTTTTGAAGACGAATCGTACACTTGGAAAAAAAACACCTAAATGGTTGATATTACACATAAAATAAGTACACTGAGAACCGCTACTGCCCAGGCAATCGTCAAAGTTGGATCCCCAGAAACCATTCAAGCGGTTTTGAACAAAAAAGTTCCCAAAGGTGATGTTTTAGAAGTCGCTCGGACTGCTGGATTATTTGCGGTAAAAAATACTTCGAATGCCATTCCAGATTGTCATCCAATGCCGATTGAGTTTACTGGAATTCAATTCGAATGTTTACATGATTCCATTCAAATAGAAGTTACGGTTAGGACGGTATACAAAACAGGTGTCGAGGTGGAAGCCATGCATGGCGCGTCTATCGTAGCTTTGACTATTTATGATATGTTGAAACCAATCGATAAGCAAGTCGAAATTGCTACCATAAAATTACTTCACAAAAAAGGCGGTAAATCCGATTTTGCTGATTATCAAGATTTTAATCTTTCTATTGCCGTGGTCGTTTGCTCGGATAGTGTCGCTGCAGGAACGAAAGAAGATTCGTCTGGAAAAATCATCGTTTCAAAATTAGAAAAACTCGGAATGACCATTGCCGATTATCTTGTGATTCCAGATGGTGTTGCGGGTATTCAAGAAAAAATACAGCACTATTGCCAGCAAAAAACAGATGTCGTAATTCTCACTGGCGGCACTGGTTTGTCTCATAAAGATGTGACTCCGGAAGCAATTCTTCCTTTGCTTGACAGAAGAATTCCCGGAATTGAAGAAGCGATTCGTTCCTACGGGCAAGAGCGCACGCCGTATGCGATGTTGTCAAGAAGTGTTGCGGGATTTAAAGGCGATACGTTGATTTTAGCATTGCCAGGTTCAACTTCTGGCGCTGGAGAATCTATTGATGCGGTTTTTCCTTCGGTGTTGCATGTATTTAAACTACTCAACGGCTACAACCATGGACAATAAATCGCAGGAATTGCTAGATGATTTCGGTCGATTTCACAATTATTTGCGGATTTCGATTACCGAACATTGCAATTTGCGATGCACGTATTGTATGCCGGAAGAAGGCATTGCCTTGACGCCCAAAGCGCATTTGATGACTGCTGATGAAATTTTGATGATTGCACAAACGTTTGTCAACTTAGGTGTGAACAAAATCCGCTTAACTGGCGGTGAACCTTTAGTTCGGAAAGATGCGAAGGATATTATTTTGCGATTGGGAAAATTGGGAGTTCATTTGACTTTGACGACCAACGGAATTTTAGTTCCAGATTTTATCGCGACTTTTCATGAGGCTGGAATCAAAACCATCAACATTAGTATCGACAGTTTGGTGAAGGAAAAATTCAACCAAATTACAAGACGAAGTTATTTCGAAACTGTTTTTGACAATATCGAATTGTTGTTGAATGAAGGCTTTCAAGTCAAATTAAATGTCGTTTTAATCAAAGGTTTTAATGATAATGAAATTGTCGATTTTATTGCATTAACCAAACACAAAAGCATCCAAATTCGCTTTATTGAATTTATGCCTTTCAATGGAAATCAGTGGGATAAATCGAAGCTGGTGAGTTATTCAGAAATCTTAGAAATGCTCAAAATCAACTTTAATCACCACGAAATCGAACGCTTAACTGACGCGCCGAATGACACGGCCAAGAATTTTAAAATCAAATCCTATCAAGGAAGTTTTGCGATTATAAGTTCCGTAACCAATCCGTTTTGCAGTACTTGCAATCGGATTCGATTGACTGCTGATGGTAAATTGAAAAACTGTTTGTTTTCTAATTCAGAGACTTCTTTATTAGAAACGTTGCGCTCAGGACAGTCGATTTTGCCTTTGATTCAACAAAACATATTGTCTAAAAAAGCTGTTCGCTCCGGAATGGACGACGATTTGAAATTCCAAAATCCAGCATTATTTTCTCAAAACAGGAGCATGATTGCAATTGGTGGATAAGACCAACTTTAATTATCGCTGTCAAATCTTGTATTTTTTTGAATTAAAACTATATTTGTTAGTTGATATTTAATAAAATCGCAATCTCAAAAAGCCTTGCAGCAACGAAAAATTTACAGTGATAAAGTTTGGGTTGAAAATAAACTGCAGCCCGCTACCATCTCTTTCCAAGATGGGGTCATCACGGCTATCGATTTTGAAAAATTGAACGACGTTGAAGACTTCACAAATTCGGTCATTATGCCAGGTGTAATCGATGTTCATGTGCATATCAACGAACCCGGAAGAACCGAATGGGAAGGTTTTGACACAGGAACGCAAGCCGCTGCCGCTGGTGGAACTACAACCATCATCGACATGCCGTTGAATGCAAGTCCAGTGACGACGACACTTGCAGCATTCCAAGAAAAATTGGATTCTACTGATGGAAAAATGCATGTCAATGTGGGTTTTTACGCTGGATTAATTCCAGGTAACGCTTCACATTTAGAAGCCATGATGCAAGCAGGTGTAGTTGGCGTGAAATGTTTTTTGACCCATTCCGGCATCGATGAATTTCCCAATGTCACCGAGCAGGACTTAGATGAAGCGATGCCCATCATTGCAAAATACAATATTCCGTTACTAGCGCATTGCGAGCTTTTTGATAAGGAAGTAGATTCTAATTTTGACAATAATCCAACAAGTTATTCCCATTATCTCGCGAGTCGACCCAAAAAGTGGGAGAATGATGCCATCGCTTTGATGATTAGAATGTGTCGTAAGTATCATTGTCCAGTGCATATTGTACATGTGGCGTCTGACGAGGCTTTGGCTCAAATTGAAGCGGCGAAAAAAGAAGGATTGCCGATTACGGCGGAAACATGTACACAGTACTTATATTTCCATGCCGAGGAAATTCCAGATGGAAGTACCATTTATAAATGCGCGCCGCCGATTAGGGAAAAAGCCAACAATGACAATTTAAAGCAAGCTTTTCTATCGGGAGTTCTCGATTTTATTACGACCGATCATTCGCCTGCGCCGCCAGCCATCAAAGAAATGGAGTCGGGCAATTTGAAAAAGGCATGGGGTGGAATCGCTGGCATTCAGTTTTTGTTAGCTGGTTCGTGGACCGCTTTAAGAGACACAATGACTTTAGAACAGTTTATTCCGTTAGTGACTTCAAAACCGGCGGCTTTTCTGAAATCAAAATCAAAAGGAACAATAGCCGTCAATTGCGACGCGGATTTCGTCATTTGGCATCCTGAGCAAACCCAAACAGTTACAGAAGACGACATCTTATTCAGATATAAAATAAGTCCCTATATTGCGCAAACCCTCAGCGGTGTTGTGGTAGAAACAATAGTGCATGGCGACAGCGTTTATAAAAACAAATCATTACACCATAAAAATAAAGGACAATGGCTTTTGAAAAAGTAAAAGAAATCATCAAGGAATCACCAGCATTTACGCAATTGACTGACTTAGCTGCTGAGCGATTGGGCGGAAAAGTTTTGTACGCCACAGATGATTTTTTCGCAGAGAAAGAGAACTTAATTGCGCCAACTCGAGGCATCTTCATCACCGATAAATACACCGACCGTGGCAAATGGATGGACGGTTGGGAAAGCCGAAGAAAAAGAACACCAGGGCACGATTGGGCAATTATTCAATTGGCTACTTCTGGGAAAATCACGGGATTTGACATTGATACGAATTTCTTTTTGGGCAATCACCCGCCACATGCATCAATTGAAGCAATTAACTTGTCTAATGCGGATGGAATTACAGATTGGGAAAGTTTAGCATGGAAAGAAATTTTGCCTAAATCCCATTTGGATGCGGGCTCACAGAATTTTTACGAATGTGAAAGCAACGAAATATACACGCATCTTCGTTTGCACATATACCCTGACGGCGGTGTCGCAAGATTCCGTGTTTATGGCGAAGTTTTTAAAAATTGGGATGCCGTTTCAACGGATCATGTTTTTGATTTAGCAGCTGCTATCAATGGTGGTCAAGCCATTGCCTGTAACGATATGTTTTTTAGTGCGATGAGCAATCTTATCATGCCGAATCGTGGCGCTAATATGGGCGACGGTTGGGAAACCAAAAGAAATCGAACGCCGAACAACCGCGATTGGGTGATTCTTAAATTAGCACATCCGGGCGTGGTAGAAAGTATATTGGTCGATACGTGTCACTTCAAAGGCAATTATCCAGACAGTTGTTCAATTGAAGCTTGTGTTTCAGAAACCGATGATGTTGTCAATGCGACACAATGGCAAACGTTGTTACCACAGCAAAAATTGAGTGCGGATCACGAACATCACTATAAGCAAGAAGTCAATGCTTTAGGAACCATTACGCACATTAGATTGAATATTTTCCCTGACGGTGGCGTGAGTCGATTACGAATATTTGGTAAAATCAGCAA
>CANHMG010000045.1 GCA_947461795.1 Flavobacteriaceae bacterium
AAAATTAGCTGACATGATGTCATTTTTTAGGAGCAATTTGCTTGCGCCGGTTCGCTCTTTTAGGAGCTCGGGTCCCGCTTTACACCTTTATCTTTTTTGTCTTCGTACCTCATCCAAAAAAGGATATCGGCTGCAATCGGGGCTAGCGTACTAAATGACAAAGACAACATATTTTCGAATCAACTGTAAATAAAAAAAAGCCACTCGGAAGTGGCTTTTTTTTATAATATCATTTTATTATTGCTTCACCACTTTGATGCTTTGTTGCAGTGCATCCGAAGTGAATTTTACCAAATACGTTCCACTTGCTAAATTGGATAAATCTAGAGTAGTAGCATCGAATACTTTGCTTTGTACCTTTTGTCCTAAAAGGTTACATACTTCAATATTGGAAATATCTGAATCTGATTTCAAATGCAATACATCAACTACAGGATTAGGATAATAGGAAACCTTAGCTGCTTCAAATTGATTTACCCCTAAACCTGGAGTAATATTTATAGAATAATCTTCAAAAGCTGCAAAATCACCAGAAAAACAAGGTGTAACAGGTGAGTAATACTGAATGCTAACTCGCATTCTATGCAATCCTAAAATTGTGTTAGTTGGAATGTTTAATGGTCCTAAAATATTAACTGGAGTCGGTGAAGCGGAAAATATTCCAGTAACAACATTTTCTCCTGCATCATCAAAATCGAAATCATTGTTCAAATCTATCCAAATTACATAATTATATTGATAATTATTGGTGTCAAAAACTAATGAATAGCCAGTTCCTGCATCTAGCGCAATATTTGTAATTTGTTCGTGAAAATCACCGTAATTCCCTGGCTCAATTTGAGTTGTATTGTTAATACTTCCGATAGTTACATTGGTAATTCCATACCCATCAACAGCATTTGGATTTGGTGTGCAATAACAAGGTACTGAAAAAGTAGTATAACTAATTTCATTACAATTTACTGCTTGGCCCACTAAGTTATAAGGAGTGAGTTTCCAAAAGTAGGAAGTATTCGCCGTTTGACTGATGATATCAAAGTTATCTACATAACCAATATCTTGATTGTTGATAATATCCGAACCACCAGAAGTTGTTCCAACAGCTAGTATATAACCCGTAGCCGCAGGATCGATTGTCCATGAAACATTCGTAGTCAAATTACCACAAGTCGGATCAGGAGTTGAAATTTGATTTTGAGCGCAAGCTGGCAATGTAAGCGGAACTGCATCGATA
The DNA here is from genome assembly GCA_947461795.1 of Flavobacteriaceae bacterium. Taxonomy (GTDB): domain Bacteria; phylum Bacteroidota; class Bacteroidia; order Flavobacteriales; family Flavobacteriaceae; genus Flavobacterium. The sequence continues at coordinate 1,235 of CANHMG010000045.1, forward strand.
GTAATATCGTCTAAATACAAATGGTATTGAGCAGTAGTTGTAGACCTAAAAGCTACATAGATACTCTGACCTAGATAAGGATTCAAATTATAACTAAAGTTTTGCCAAGTGGTCGTAAGTGAAACCTGACTTGCAACCACATTAGTAAAATCGGCCTCATTTATTCCACTTGTTGAAACTAAGATATCAAAGGGTTCTGGAAAAGCATTGTCTAATTGTCTTGCCCATAAAGACAATCTATTGGTGAGGTTTGCAGTTACAATAAATTGCTTCGAGATCAAATAATCATTATGTGCTAAGACATCATCATAAAATATTCTGGCTACTTTCGTACCAGTATGTGCTGTACCTGAAGCCACGGTTCCTGCAGTCCAACCATTAGGGTCACCTCCATTGATAATAGACCAATCGGAAGGAATTCCGCTTTCAAATCCTTCTGTAAATTGACTAAAGGCTTGAAAACTAAAGAATAAAAACAATAATAAAGTAATTTTTTTCATGAGTATAGTAACTAAAATTAGTGTGTAAATTTATACTTTTTGTGTGCTATATATAAATGATACTAAACATTTTTTTTGAATAAAAATCTTTCATTAAAAATGACAATCGAAATCAAAATCAATCCATACGAAATGATTTGATTAAGATGCACTTCTTCCTTAAAATAAAACACCGCCAAAATAAAATGAATCAACGGATTCGTATACATCAAAATCCCAACCGCAGAGGAATTCATACCTTTTAATGCGAACAAATTTAAATACAAGGGAACAATCGTAAACACAATGACAATGACAACCAACAATACATAAAACAAAGAAGCGGTCGGTAACAGTCCACTATAAGTAGGATAAAAAGGAAGAATCACAATTGAGGCAATCACCATTTGCACCGTCAACACCACAAAGCGATCAAACTGGTTGTTCTTACGTTGACTGATCAAATAGAGCGCAAAAGATAAAGCAATGACAAGACTATATACTAAATCCGTGATATGTCCGTATGCCAATATTGCACAACTAACGACACAAAGTGATACTGAAAACCATTGCCATCCGCTCAACTTTTCTTTCAAAATAAAGAATGCCAAAATCGTCGTGACAATCGGGCAAATCATATACGCAAACGACGCCGATTGCAGACTGACATGATTGATGGCATAAATAAATAGAAACCAATTCAAAATCAGCAAAAATCCTCCCGAGACCGTAAGAAAAATAATTCTCGTTTGAACTTTTCCAGCCATTTTTTTGTACTCGGAAATATCATTCAACAATTCTTTTTTTCTAAAAAGTAAATTAATCAATAGCAAGAAAGCCGTAGCTAAAAAAATTCGGTAGAACAAAATGTCTAACGAAGCATAGTCCTTTAGCGGCTTTAATGCCAAGCTAAAAAATCCCCATATGATAAAAGAAGATAAGGCGGCTAGATAATATTTATTGAATCGCATCGAGTAAATTTTGCCGTAAATGTAGTACACCTTAGCGAGTCAAAAAAAATTAACCGCAAAGTTCGCAAGTTGAGTCGCAAAGTTCACTATGAAAATTTTCGGATTAACCTAACAAACTTTGCGTTCCTAGTCTAGACCATGGCGGTCAAAAGAAAATCACAATTTCTCATTTTTACAAACCTATTTTTTCATTTTCCACAATCATTCCGTTATATTTGCTACACAAATCTACTTTTATGGAAGAATGTATTTCGGTTTTTGACATGCTTAAAATTGGTGTAGGTCCTTCAAGCTCGCACACTTTAGGGCCTTGGCGTGCTGCTGAACGTTTTTTAGGGGAATTGCGAAATCAAAATATTCTTCATCAAACTACTAGTATAAAAGTCGATTTATACGGTTCACTTTCTCTAACAGGAAAAGGACATGCCACTGATTTAGCAGTCATGTTAGGTTTGAGCGGACAAGATCCAGAATACATTCCTGTGCAAGATATTGCAGGAATTATCAAAGAAATTGAAGACACCAACGAAATCAACTTAGGCAACGAACATAAAATTCCATTCTCCTTTTTAATGGACATCGTTTTCAATAGAAACTTTCTTCCTTTTCATGCCAATGGACTAACATTTACGGCAGTATTAGAGAACAATTCTCACTATACTTCTACCTACTACTCTATCGGCGGAGGATTTGTTGTTATTGAAGAACGCGTCAATGCGAAGAAGAAATTAGAAATCAAATGTGCCTTTCCTTTTCCAATTCAAAATGCAGCGGAGCTTTTAGAATATACGATTTCAGAGAAGAAATCGATTTCTGAAATCGTTTATGAAAATGAAAAATCAATGCGTTCTCAAGCGGATATTCATCATGAATTAATGCGTATTTGGAGTACAATGCTCGAATGTATGTATATAGGTTGCCATTCCGAAGGGATTCTTCCAGGCGGCTTGAATGTTCGTAGACGTGCTTTTGATATGCACCAAAATCTCATTGGATTGGCGAATTACAGTTCACCTCAATCGTGGCTAGAGGAAATCCGAAAAACCGAAGTCAAATTCCGTCAAATATTAAAATGGGTTTCTTGTTTTGCCTTGGCTACTAATGAAGTTAATGCCGCTTTAGGTCGCGTCGTTACTGCACCCACTAACGGGAGTGCGGGTGTAATTCCAGCTGTTTTGATGTATTATCTCGTTATTGAAAATCACGAAGCAGGGGAAAAAGAAATCAAACAATTCTTAATGGTTGCGGGTGAAATTGGTAGTATCTTCAAAAAAGGCTCTACAATTTCCGCAGCAATGGGTGGTTGCCAAGCCGAAATAGGTGTTTCTTCTGCTATGGCCGCAGCAGCTTTGTGTGAAGTCATGGGCGGAACTCCAGATCAAGTTTTGATGGCAGCCGAAATCGCTATGGAACATCATTTAGGATTGACTTGTGATCCGATTGGTGGATTGGTTCAAATTCCGTGTATTGAACGCAATACGATGGGCGCCATAAAAGCTATTAACGCCGCGGAACTTGCTATGGAAACCGATGCTAAAAATGCGAAAGTTCCTTTGGATAAAGTCATCGATACGATGTGGCAAACGGCAAAAGACATGAACTCGAAATACAAAGAAACTTCAGAAGGCGGATTGGCAGTGACGGTGAATATGGCGGATTGTTAGTTTGGACACGCTATGCTTTAGACACGCCTGCTCCTTTGGACTCGCTTCGCTTTGGATTATTAGACAGTAAAATTTGAAATGCAAGGAAACAAACGCTTCTTTTATTTTATCATAACAATTTTTGTGATGTTGCTTGGTATACTTTCCCGCAAAATAAATGGAATTCCCTTATTCATCGGCGATATATTCTATGCTGTTATGCTATATTTTGGGAGCAGCATGATTTTCATAAATAGCAACAAGCAAATAAAAATCCTTTTTCCATTGTTGCTTTGTTACCTCATCGAATTGCAACAACTTTACAATGCTGAATGGATTAACGCAATTCGCAATACAACTTTAGGGCATTATATCCTAGGACAAGGTTTTCTTTGGAGCGATTTAGTTTGTTATACATTTGGAGTTGGTGTGGCTTTTTTGATTGATTTTAAAATATTAAAAATGCGCCGGTAGTTCTTTATTTTGATTAACGAACTTTGAATTGGAGAACCCTAGCCCGGATGGTACTGGAAAACAAAACCGCGTCTTGACCATTACTTTGGTTGGGCTGACAAAGCGACCAACGGAAGCTCTTGCCAGACTTTACCATTGTAGGAAAGACGCGGTTTTTTTGTAAGGTACAGCCGGATTAGCTTCTGAAAATCTATTTCCTTCTCGTATCAATGATATAAAGGATTTTCCAGGTATCTTTTTCTTTAAATAGCGTAAAAGCATTAACCCCTTTGTGGCTTAATTTACCCTCGATATAAAACTCGTAGGGTGTCCATGCATGCCCCATCGATCCATCAACTTGGGTCGTAAAACTTAGTATATGTTCATTGTATTTTAGGTCTTTTGGCATGGAAGCTACCGAACTGTAAAAGAAATGTAGCGGTTCCTCTGTAAGACTGTTGCCGTTGGAATTTTCTGTTATGGATTGCAAAATCATTTTGTCAGCACAAACTTGATGCAATAATACTGTGTCACGATGGTGAAATCCTTCGAAAAAGGTTTCGATGGTATGTTTGATATCGTCGTTTTGAGCATTGACTACAACAGTGAAAAAGAAAAAAATAATGGCATTTTTCATATCTTAATTTTAAGCGGTAAAGAGTAATAGCGTATCCAAATCATTCCCCAATTGCTCTTGCGCAATAGGCGCCAATAAGTACCAAAGATAGCAATCTAATAGATAGGATTGGTTTTGAATTGAGGTTTGAATTCGAACTACTGCTTTACCCTCTTTGACTTCTAATCCGTAAGCTAAAATTTCGTGATTGTCTTCTACAATAGCGTATTCTGCAAGAGGATTATTTCTAATGATCAATTGTAATTTCTTGCCTTCAAGTGCTATTATCCTAGTATTGGAATATCTTTTTTCTGTATACGTTTTTAAGATTACATTATCTTTTTCGTCTACTATTTCAATATTACTTTTCCAAAAACCAGTGTGTTTCAAGGTATATTTTTGATTTTCTAAATCAATGATTGCCTTGCGTTGGAAAAGGGTGGTTTGAATTTCAAGTTCACCGATTTTTTGTTCTTGTTTGTAAAAAGAATACTTTCCTAACGCTGTTTGTTTCCAATTTTTAAAATTTGAATCCATAAGTTTTGCTGTTTAGTTAGACCTTAAAAATTTAGACAATGAGTATTTTTAACTAGCAAATTGTTACAGCAATAATGCAATTTGCAATCGATATTTTAAAAACCCGAATCGATTTTAGTACTTTTACACCTCTAAAAGATAAAACTATGTCGGTAGCCAAAAAAGATTACAAAAGAATTACCACGAAATCTCTCATTGAAATGAAGGAAAATGGAGAGAAAATCTCCATGCTCACTGCCTATGATTTTACAATGGCAAAAATTGTAGATGCTGCGGGTGTTGATGTAATTCTTGTAGGCGATTCTGCAAGTAATGTCATGGCAGGTCACGAAACTACTTTGCCGATTACTTTAGATCAAATGATTTATCACGCTTCAGGAGTAGTGAGAGCCATTCACCGTTCTTTAGTGGTGGTAGATTTACCTTTTGGAAGTTATCAATCGGATTCTAAAGAAGCGCTGCGTTCTGCCATTCGAATTATGAAGGAAAGTGGTGCTCATGCTGTTAAAATGGAAGGTGGAAGCGAAATAAAAGACAGCATCAAAAAAATATTAAACGCTGGAATTCCAGTTATGGGACATTTAGGTTTGACACCACAATCGATCTATAAATTCGGGACCTATACCGTTCGAGCCAAAGAAGAGGAAGAAGCTGAAAAATTATTAGAAGATGCTAAACTACTCGAAACTTTAGGTTGTTTTGCTATCGTTCTTGAAAAAATCCCAGCGCACTTGGCAGAAAAAGTGGCGCAAAGCATCAGCATTCCAGTTATTGGTATTGGAGCTGGAGGCGGTGTAGACGGCCAAGTATTGGTGATTCATGATATGTTGGGGATGAACAATGAATTTAGTCCGAGATTTCTTCGACGTTATCTTAATCTCTATGAAGAAATGACGCACGCTATTGGTAACTATGTAGCAGATGTCAAATCGAAAGATTTTCCGAATTCGGGGGAACAGTATTAATTGATAATTAACACTGATTATATGGGCGTTACCGCAAGGGTCGGGCTTTACACTCTCAATCTTTTGTGCCGAAAACCGTCACAAAAGGATTTCCGCTACAATCCCTAACGCAATCCGACGATAAATAATAACCTAATAATGCTTTGAAAGAACTCTCCACAAAAAACAACCTCCAAATCCTTCATGAAGACAATCACATCATTGTGGTTAACAAACGTGTTGGGGATATTGTGCAAGGGGATAAAACGGGTGATAAACCATTGTCGGAAGTGGTCAAAGAATATATCAAAGACAAATACAACAAACCTGGTGAGGTTTTTTTAGGAGTGGTGCATCGATTGGATAGACCCACTACCGGTATTGTTGTTTTCGCTAGAACCAGTAAAGCATTGACTCGTTTGAATGAAATGTTTAGTGCTCGTGAAACTCAAAAAACATACTGGGCTATTGTGAAAAACAAACCAGAAAAAGCAGCTGCTACTTTAGTTCATTTTCTCAAAAGAAATGAAAAAAACAATACTTCAAAAGCGCATTTGAAAGAAGTTCCAGACAGCAAATTGGCGAAACTTGACTATAAAATTTTTAAAGAACTTACCAACTACTTTGCTCTAGAAATCGATTTGCATACGGGAAGACATCATCAAATTAGAGCACAATTAGCAGCGATTGGTTGTCCTATCAAAGGCGATTTGAAATACGGTTTCGACCGAAGTAATCCCGATGGCGGTATTCATTTGCATGCAAGAAAATTGGTATTTATTCACCCTGTTACCAAAGATCGCATAGAAATAATCGCACCAACGCCAAAAAATTCTGTTTGGGATGCGGTTTAGTAGCCTATTAATTGTATATTTATGAACTAATCAAATATAATTTTATTTTAAACAATAACTTATGAAGAAATCTCTACTCCTATTTAGTTTGATCCTTGCTAATTTTAGTTTTGCTCAAGATCATTTTTCTGGTGTAACAACCTCATCTCGAGTTGGAATCTTAAATGTCGGAATCAATCCAGCAGAATTGCCCAATCTTTCAAAGAAATTTGAAGTAAATATTTTTGGACTTAGTATGAATTTTTCCAATAATATTGTGGGAATAAATGATTTGAATTCAGATACCGATATTCAAGACATGCTTTTTAAAAGCGGTAACATTGTATCTGCAAGTGCAGACTTGGAATATGCTGGATTGGGTGTAGCGATGAAATGGAAAAAATGGGGATTCGGAATTTCATCGAAAGGACATATCAAATTCGACCTTGTCGATATTGATCCTAATTTGGGAGATGCTATTCTTAGTACAAACGATATTACAGCAGATGGAACCAAAGACATCAAAAACGACTATAATCAGAGAATGAACGGCGTTTCTTGGGGAGAAATTGGTCTTTCGGCGGGACGAAATGTCTACGAAAACGAAAAACACCGTTTTAGCGCAGGAATTACTTTAAAACTATTATTCCCCGGATCTTATGCCAATTTAGGAATCGATAAGTTCCAGGGAAAAGTGACAACGGTATATGATGCGGTCAATCCATCCAATTCGGCAGCATATCTAACAACCAGCGGACCAGTGAATGTAAATTTTGCATATTCTGGGAACCTAGCCGATAAGTATACGGACGCAAAAGATTACACAAGTTCCGTTTTTGGAAAATTTAGCGGAATTGCCACTGACATCGGTATCAATTATCAATTAAAAGATGGTGATACCAAATACAAAATCAACGCAGGTATGTCGATACGAAATATGGGGAGTTTGACTTTTAAAGATTCAAATAACTCTTCTAATTCTTACACTTTAAATATACCGGTAAGTAATCCACTAAATTTAGACACATTTGATGGCACCGAAAGTCTTCCAGAAGTAGAATCAATCTTAAAAACAAAAGGATATTTGAGTGGCGAAAATTCAAATAAAGACTTCAAAGCCAGACTGCCAACACTATTTACCATGTATGCTGATTTCAAATTGTATCACAAGTTTTTTATAACAGGCTACTTGCAACAAAAGATGGCTGACAATAATGAAAACCGACAAATTACGGCACAAAATAGCTTCAGTATCATTCCTAGAATTAATTTAGGTTATTTTGAGGCCTACATTCCGTTTTCACACAACGAAATTTCTGGAGGAAATACAGGACTTGGTTTGCGATTGGGTGGATTTTATATGGGATCAAGCTCTGTGATTTCAACTTTAACAAGTAATACTAAGAAAGTCGATTTCAACATGGGATTCCGTTGGGCTTTTCTATAAAATAAAAGCACATTAAATGAATACTAAAACTGATTTACAGCTAAGAAAAAAAGTACTCATTCAATTGCTTCATGAACTTAATATTCAAGAAGCTGCTATTGTAAAAGCATTGTATGCAGATTTCAAAAAACCTCCATTTGAAGCTATTATTACTGAAACTAGCTTTGTGAAATCAGAGTTAAAAAACACCATTAAAAACATACATAATTGGGCAAAACCTAGCATGGTTTTGCCTTCTTTATTAAATTTCCCTTCTATAGACTACATCTACAAAGAACCTTATGGGAAAGTCTTGATAATTGCCCCTTGGAATTATCCCTTCCAATTGGCGCTTTGTCCATTAATAGCTGCATTTGCAGCTGGAAATCAAGTGGTTTTAAAACCTTCTGAACTCACACCAAATACTTCTAGAATTATTGCACAGATAATCTCAACCGTTTTCGATACAACTCAAATTGAAGTTGTTGAAGGTGGCATTTCCAAATCTCAAGAACTATTATCCAAACGCTGGGATTATATATTTTTTACTGGAAGTGTAACTGTTGGAAAAATTGTGGCTCAAGCTGCCGCTCCTTTTTTGACACCCGTAACTTTAGAATTAGGCGGAAAAAGCCCATGTATTGTAGACGAAACAGCTTCTTTAAAACTCGCCGCTAAACGTATCGTTTGGGGAAAATTTTTAAACGCAGGTCAAACATGTATTGCTCCTGATTATTTGGTTGTTCATTCTAAAATAAAAGCCCAATTTATCCAATATTTGAAAGAAGAAATCACAAATTCTTATGGCGCTTCTCCCGAAACATCTTCAGATTTTGCGAGAATTGTCAATACAAAAAATTGGGAAAGGCTTACTCAAATGCTTGTCGGAACTCGCATTATTTGTGGAGGAGAATCCAATAAAGAAGAAAATTATATTGCTCCAACTTTAGTCGATGAACCTTCTTTAGATAGCGCCATTATGTCGGAAGAAATTTTTGGTCCACTATTACCCATATTGACTTATAATAATGAGGAAGAGCTTTCTAAAATACTTGTCAAATTTGAAAAACCATTGTCATTTTATGTGTTTTCTACTTCTGCTACTTTTATAAAAAATTGTATTCAAAACTATTCTTTCGGAGGAGGTTGCATCAATGATATTGCCATCCATTTCGCCAACAAACGAATGCCTTTTGGCGGAGTTGGTCATTCGGGTATGGGTTCGTATCATGGCCAGCGAAGTTTTGATACTTTTTCTCATCAAAAAGCCATTGTCAGAAAAGGGAATTGGTTAGATATTCCGATTCGTTATGCGCCTTATTCTACAAAAATTAATTGGGTTCAAAAACTATTGAATTGGCTTTAGGGATTTGGATTTGTTAAATCGCAAAAGGTGTTTTTAAGGGAGTGCTCTTAGCCCCGATTGGAACGGCATCCTTTTACTGCTTTCTTTAAGCAGGAAAAGATAGAGTGGAAAGCGGGATTAGCTTCTAAAAACGGTTAAACGGTTTCAAAATTTCACGATTAAACAATGAAACAATTAACCAAATTCAAAATTAAAATCGTAGTATTGAAGGCATAAAACTATAAACTATTCTAACTATGAGAAATACAAATGAAGCGATAGAAAACATAAAATCGAACGGATATGACATTGATTTTGGTAGCGTTTTTAATAATGCTTTTGAAAATTATAAAAAAATAGCTTTAAATGCTGGAGTAGCATTTTTATTATTCATGATTTTAATGGCCATTGTTGTTGTTGGATTATTCATTGCAATCCTTGGAATTGGAACCGCAGGAGATACATTAAGTCAATTTAATATTGTAAATTTTTCTTGGATAGGAATTCTTGTGTACTCCATTTCAATGATACTATTTGCTGCATTAACAAGCCCATTTTCAGCAGGGTTACTTAAAATGGCTAGAAATGCTTCAAGAAATGAAGACGTTTCTGTTGGAAATGCTTTTGAATACTACAGCAGTTCTTATTTTAAAGAAATTTTCTTTGCCACTTTTTTGCTATCTACATTCACAACAATTCTTACTGTAGGTCTTGAATTAGTGGATTATAAAATTTTAGGATTGATACTAAGCATGATCGTTTCATTTATGACTTTTATTGCAATTCCATTAATTGTTTTTGGTGAATTAAAAGCTATAGATGCCATCAAAGGAAGTATCGTTATTGTTTCCAAACAATTTTTCATATTATTGGGTTTACTAATCGTTGCATTTCTATTTTGTATGTTAGGAATTTTTGGATTTTGCATCGGAATTATTTTTACATTACCGTTCATTAGTGCTATGACTTATAGCATTTATGCCTCAATAATTAATGATGAAGAAAATGACGAAAACGATGAAGAAAACCATCAAGATTTCGAAACTATAATGGAATAGAAATTTGAAATTTTATCATTAAAAAGTTAAACATTGATTCTGATGTTCCAAAATTTATATTTATTGATTATATCCGATTAAAACAAGTACTCATCAATCTTTTGAGTAATTCGGTAAAATTTACAGAAAAAGGAAAAATCATATATCAAATTAGTGTTATCAAGAAAGACAAACAAAAAGCCATGCTACGTTTCTCCGTAAAAGATAGTGGAATCGGAATTAAAAAAAATAATCAAGAAAAAATATTTGAAGCCTTTTCACAAGAAGATACCTCAACTACCAAGAAATTTGGGGGAACTGGTTTAGGATTGTCGATATCCAATCAGTTGTTAAACTTAATGGAAAGTCACTTACAACTTATTAGTACTTATGGAGAAGGAAGTGAATTTTTCTTCGATGTTGAATTAAAAATAGCTTCTGATAAGGATCTTAAAATTGAAACTTTAAAATTAAAAACCCCTAAAGTAGATCAAAGTTTGTATAGTGTAAGTCCTTCTATAAATGTCCTAATTGCTGAAGACAATAAAATTAATATGTTATTGGCCAGAACATTAATCAAACAGATTTTACCCAATGCTATAATTTTTGAAGCAGTTGATGGTCAAGATGCTGTAGATAAATTTCAAGAAACCTCAATCGATATTGTTTTTATGGATATTCAAATGCCCATAATGAATGGTTATGAAGCTGCCCAAAAAATTAGAGAAGTACAAAAACATCGTATTCCAATTATTGCTTTAACTGTTGGTACTGTTATTGGTGAACGAGAAAAGTGTTTGGAAGTTGGTATGGATGATTATGCTACAAAACCCATCATAAAAGATACGTTAGAAATGATTATTTCAAAATGGGTTGACATTTAATACATTAAAAATAAAAATTTAATAACCATGAAATGGATTGGCAGAAGACAAAGTGATAACATGGAAGACCGCAGAGGTGTTTCAGGAGGAAAAGTAGCTATAGGTGGTGGCTTAATTGGTATCATTATCTTGTTGATTAATGTTTTTGGGGGTGAAAGTGCGCAACAATTAACTCCAGTATTAGAACAATTCCAGCAAGGGCAACAAACGGAACAAACTTCTCAAGAGTTAACTCCAGAACAAATAGAATTAGGCAAATTTGTTAAAACAGTTCTTGCTGACACCGAAGATGTATGGGGAAAAATATTTCAAGAAAATAATATGACCTATGAAGAACCAAAAATGGTATTATTTACCAGTGCTGTTGAAACAGGTTGCGGTTCAGCATCAGCAGCCTCAGGTCCATTCTATTGTCCTGCAGATAAAAAAGTATATATGGACCTTGCTTTTTTTGAAGAACTCAAATCTAAATTTGGTGCTGAAGGTGGCGATTTTGCTATTGCTTATGTGATTGCGCATGAAGTCGGACATCATGTTCAAACTTTATTAGGTACCTCCTCTAAAGTTCGCCAATTGCAACAAGGAAAATCAGAAGCTGATGCCAATAAGTTATCTGTTGCTTTAGAACTTCAAGCTGATTTCTATGCCGGATTATGGACACACTACAATCAAAACATGAATCAAATGTTAGAAGCAGGTGATATTGAAGAAGCACTAAGCGCAGCTAATGCCGTTGGTGATGATGCTATTCAAAGTAAAATACAAGGACACGTTGTTCCAGATAGTTTTACTCACGGAACTTCAGAACAAAGAATGCATTGGTTCAATCGTGGATATAAATCAGGAGATATTAAGTTGGGAGATACTTTTATGGAAGTGAATTAAAAAGGATTCTTAGAATGTTGGATTAATGGATAATTAGTTTTACTCATTATGATTTATTAGAGCTATCCAAAAATCTAATCTTCTTCTTCCTCACCCGCTGCATTCGTTTTTGAATACCCGCGCCATTTTTCGATAAGCTCTTTCATATCATCAGGCAATTCTGTATCAAATCGCATCATTTCACCCGTTGTAGGATGCACAAATCCTAGCGTTTTCGCATGCAAGGCTTGTCGAGGTAGAATTTTAAAACAGTTGTCTATAAATTGTTTGTATTTCGTAAACGTAGTACCTTTCAAAATCAAATCTCCACCATAACGCGCATCATTAAACAAAGGATGTCCTAAATGCTTCATATGCACTCGTATTTGATGGGTTCTACCTGTTTCTAGGATACAAGAAATTAAAGTGACATATCCAAATCGTTCTAATACCTTATAATGGGTAATAGCAGGTTTTCCAATTTCAGGGTCAGCAAAAACAGCCATTTGCATTCTGTCTTTGACATGTCTTGCAATATTACCTTCTATCGTTCCTTCCTCTTCTTTTACATTACCCCAAACCATCGCAACGTATTCTCTTTCAGAGGTTTTGGCTTCAAATTGCTTAGCCAAATGTGTCATTGCAACTTCTGTTTTGGCAATCACCAAAAGTCCAGAGGTGTCTTTATCAATACGATGCACCAAACCAGGACGCTCACTACTATTCATCGGTAAATTCTCAAAATGGTACGCCAAAGCATTCACTAAGGTGCCGGTATAATTTCCGTGACCTGGATGCACAACTAAACCTGGTGGTTTATTGATGAGCAACAAAGCTGCATCTTCATACACAATATCTAAAGGAATATTTTCAGGGTCTACTCTATTCTCAAACGGTGGATGTGATAATAAAATACGAACAACGTCTAAAGGTTTTACTTTATAATTCGATTTTACTGGAACATCATTCACATAAATATCACCATTGGTAGCCGCTTGCTGAATTTTATTTCGAGTCGCATTTGGAATTAAGTTCATCAAAAACTTATCAATACGCAACAATAACTGTCCTTTGGGAACATCAAAACGAAAATGTTCGTACAATTCGTCATCCAAAACTTCTTGAAAATCACTGTTATTGTCCATCAACTGGAGTTTCTGTTGTTGGAATAGTATCTAATACAGTATCGTCAAAGCCCACTTTACCGTCACCTAATACCAAATCTATTTTAGAAGATTTAAAAACCTTGTCGCCTGGATTCAATTTTTTTCCATTCCAATGCATTTCCAAAACCATGTCTTTACCCAAATACGGTTTGTAGGTTATTGTTCCTTCTTCAAGTCCCAAAGCTTTCAAAGTTGGAACCGCTTGACGATAGGTTTTCTCAATCAAATTTGGAATTTTAACTGTGGTAAATCCAGAAGAATTTACTTTAATATATATTTTTCGGTTCACTTTTACTTTCGATCCTGCAATCGGATCTTGTTCTACAACACTATGTTTCGGGAAATCCGGATTATAATCTACACTATCCAAAAGCACATAATCTAAATTCAAATCGTCTAACTTCTCCTCTACTGCTTGTTCGCTCATTTTTTGCAAATTAGGAACCGTAATTTCATTGCCATGATCCGTAGTAAAAGTCAACCAATGCATAAACAAATAACCCAAAACGGCTATTATAGCAATGGCAATCAACATCTGAATTAAAAAAACACGGCTTTTAAGATATTCTTGTAAACTCATCTTCAAATATATTTAACTTCGTTCCGTTCGACCTTATGGTCTCGGATGTGGCAAAGATATAAAAATAGTAAAGGCTTTCCATTCCAAAAAAAATGATAATTTTGTTTCATAATTTAATGAGAAGCTAATCCTGCTGTTCACTATATCTTTTGTTCTGAACACCAGAACAAAAGGATGCCGTTTCCATCAGGGCTAGGGAAATCGTTCTCCAAGTACTAGTTGATTAACATGCAATATTTGTTGAACAACGAACGCTCAAAACGAATATTGAAATATATAAATCCAAATCAATGAAAAACATTGCCATCATCATGGGCGGATATTCAAGCGAATATCAAATCTCTCTTAAAAGCGGAAATGTAGTCTATCAATTTTTAGACAAAACCAAATACAACGGGTTTCAAATTCACATATTGCCCGAAAAATGGGTTTATGTAGACGATAATGCAGCCGAATTCCCCATCGATAAAAATGATTTTTCGATTACTGTAAATGGTAACAAAATCAATTTTGACGCCGTCTTTAATGCCATTCACGGCACTCCCGGTGAAGATGGATTGATGCAAGCGTATTTCGAATTACTCAAAATTCCACAATCTTCCTGCGATTATTATCAAGCGGCACTTACGTTCAATAAAAGAGATATGCTTTCTGTACTAAAACCGTACGGTATTAAATGTGCAACTTCCTATTATCTCAACAAAGGCGAACACATCGATACCCAAGAAATTGTGGCAAAAGTTGGATTACCTTGTTTCGTCAAACCCAATAAGTCAGGTTCTAGTTTTGGAATTTCAAAAGTAAAAACCGAAGCAGAACTCCCAATTGCGATAGAAATCGCTTACAAAGAAGACAACGAAATTATCATCGAAAGTTTTTTAGACGGAACCGAAGTTTCCGTTGGAGTTATCAATTACAAAGGAATAGTGACCGTTTTACCCATTACAGAAATCGTTTCCGACAATGATTTCTTCGATTATGAAGCCAAATATTTAGGAAAATCTCAAGAAATTACACCCGCTAGAATTGCTCCGGAAGTTGCCGAAAAAGTCAATGCTGTTGCTAAGAAAGCCTATGAAATATTAAAAATGAGCGGGTTTTCAAGAAGCGAATTCATCTTGGTAGACGGAGAACCTTTTATGTTAGAAATGAACACCATTCCGGGTTTAACCACCGAAAGTTTGATTCCACAACAGGCCAAAGAAGCAGGGATTTCCTTAGAAGATTTGTTTACCAATGCGATTGAACTAGCTTTGAAAAAGTAACTGAGTTACTGAGCTTCTAAGTTGCTGTTTTTCTGAGTTTGTCATTGTTTACGAGAAACCCTAGCCCTGATCGCAATGAAAATACTTTTGTAGCGGCGTTCGCTGCAAAAGATTGTAACGGAGAGCAGGAAACTGCTCCGAAAAAATGCTCATAAACTTAGCGATTCAGCAACTCCAAAAGAAAAAAACTCAGTAACTTAGCAACTCAATAACTAACTCAGCAACTCTAAAAATGAGAAAAGCCATATTTCCCGGTTCGTTTGACCCGATAACTTTAGGTCATTACGATATTATCAAAAGAAGTATTCCTTTATTTGATGAAATTGTCGTGGCAATTGGTATCAATGCGGAGAAAAAATACATGTTTTCTTTAGAAGAAAGAAAGCAATTTATAGAGGCCTCTTTTGCTGACGAGCCTACTGTTTCAGTTGTAACGTATGAAGGTTTGACTATTGATTTGTGTAAAAAATTGAAAGCCAATTTTATCTTACGCGGCCTCCGAAATCCTGCCGATTTCGAATTCGAGAAAGCGATTGCGCACACCAACAGAAAACTCTCTAAAATAGAAACCGTTTTTTTATTAACGGCTTCCAAGACTTCCTATATCAGTTCAAGTATCGTTCGAGATGTCATTAGAAATGGTGGTGAATATGAGCTTTTGGTGCCGGATGCGGTGAGAGTGAAAAAATAAATCTCGCTAAGTCGCAGAGACGCAAAATTAGCTGAATATGAAAATTCTATGCGCCTTAGCGTCTTTGCGAGCCAAAACTATTTTTCTTCTTCCTTCTTAATTACTTTCCGTGCGACTTCAATTTTAAATTTTTTCCCTTTCATTTTCTCATCACGAATCAATCGCAATAAATCGGGAACTTTTTTTGATTTTACTGCTGCAAACGAAATAAAATCTTTTACTTCGATTAATCCTAAATCTGCTTTTTCCAATTTTCCTTTTTGAGAAAAGAAGCCAACAATGTCAATTTTGTTGAGTTTGTTTTTCTTGCCACCACTGATGTAAATCGTTTGAAATTGAGGTGGTTTTGGCAGCGTTGTAGCATGATCAACTGCTAATGTTTTCATTGAATAATCGATATACTGTAGCTTTTTTTCACTTACATGTACTAAAATATAAGCTGTACCTGAAGCTAACATCCTAGCAGTTCTTCCGTTTCTATGGGTAAATTCATCTTCTTTGGAGGGCAAATGATAATGAATAACATGTTTCATTTCAGGAATATCCAAACCACGAGCTGCTAAATCAGTAGTCACTAAATAGGTGACGCTTCCATTTCTAAATTGAATTAAGGCGCGTTCTCGTTCGTCTTGATCCATACCGCCATGATAATATGTGGCATAGATTCCTTTTTCATTTAAAGTATCACTAATTCGTTCCGCTGCATCACGATGATTGCAAAAGATTAAGGCTGATTCTGACTTTAAAGAACAAATCAAATGAAACAAACTATTGATTTTATCTTTCTCTTTAGAAACTACCATTACAGTTGAAAGCATTTGATTTTCAGCTTCTTCTGGAATAAAATCTAAAATAGTCGGATGAATAACTCGAGTATATTTTGGTATTTCAATATCCGAAGTTGCCGATACTAAAATTCGTTTATTTAATTTGGTTAATTTACTAATGATGAAAGACATTTCTTCGTGAAAACCCAATTGAAGTGATTTGTCAAATTCGTCCAAAACTAACGTTAAAATATTAGTCGTAACAAAAGTACCGCGTTCTAGATGATCGGCAATTCTTCCTGGCGTTCCAATCAAAACTGCTGGTGGATTGCTTAGGTTTTTAATTTCCGTATCAATCGAATGTCCTCCGTAGCAAACATTGACTTTAAAATCAGTACCCATTTTTTTCCAAACTTGTTCAATTTGTAAAGCTAATTCACGAGAGGGAACTAAAATTAAACATTGAGTAGTTTTGATTTCTGGTTCTAAAATCTCAAATATTGGCAGTAAAAAAGCGAGTGTTTTTCCAGAACCTGTTGGGGAAAGCAAAAGAATATTGGTATCGTTTAGGATTGTTTCTTGGGCAGCCTCTTGCATTTCGTTGAGGCTTTCTATTCCTAAATTGAGGAGAATATTATTCGAATGGTGATGATTTGTCATGCGACAAAGGTAAATCATTCCGATTTGAAAAGTAAAAATAAAAAATCCTATTTCACGAGATGGTCTTCTTCAAAAACTAATTTTATATTTTCATAAGAATTCTTCATTGCTTCTTGAATTTGTTCCGGATTCAGCCATGCTACTTTCTCGATTCCTTCTTCTAATTGACCAACTGGAATACCTTCAAAATCCGTTTTCATTTCATACCATTGGGTAATTTTGAGTTTGTAAATACCGTTTCGTTTGAAAATATGATAGGTTTTTTGAAGTTTTTTGGTAATGGTAAGCAAGTTAACTCCTGTCTCCTCCTCTACTTCACGCATTGCAGTAAGTTTCATTTTTTCTCTCTTCTCTTTACCTCCTTTAGGTAAATCCCATTTTCCGTTTCTGAAAATAAATAAAACTTCTCCTTTCTTATTGTAAACTAATCCTCCACCGGCGCGTTGTACAGGGATTTTTTCTTTTAATTTCTTTAAAATAATTTTCTCGTCAGGATAATACAAATAACATTTTTTTATTTTGTTATTAAACATATTAATGACCAGTTTTTCTATGTCAGTACTTTCTAATAAAAACAATTGAAAATCGGTTTCTTTAACAATTTGATTTGTTAAGAAAAAAGGTTTATCGTTGACAAAAACTTTATACATTTGTAATTATGATTT